>NZ_JBQIQO010000001.1:0-130613 GCF_056799795.1 Rikenella sp. | reverse complement strand
ATTTTATCTCCTTTCTTGAGTTCTGTCATTGCTATTAAATCCTACTCCGTAAAGTTCAACTGATGGTACTGATGTTATCTCGCCAAGCTGTCCACAAGACAGACGAGTAACCACTCTTTGTCCGTGTCAGCATATGACGAATCCACAAGAGCAAAAATGAAATTGTTTGCTCTTGCAATAAGGACAACTCGAATATTTTGACTCAAGCTCAACGCTTCCGTGCACTTGTTGTGAATCATATCTCTCACGCTGGGCTTTGTCTTTACCTATCTTGCCCACACAAATTTATAGGCATTTTTCCGTAGATAGTCACTCTGACATTGCCCATCGAAGTTGGATGAGCAACATCAGATACCCACGATGTATGATATATGACACATCCCCACATTTGCAAGCATGACAATTCGCATGACATAACGTATGGGTGTCTTCTATTGTCTCGTGTTTGACTTCGATATTGAAACTGTCAGGTTTCTACATGAAGAACAAAGCGTAAGAAACGCTTGTTAAGTATGTCTGGGTATACATACTTAAGAGCACTCATTGTCAATGGCGAAATTAATGAAAATCTCTGAAAAAGGCTAAGAAAAAGGGCGAAAAGTCTTCGTAATGCCTATTAATAAGGTGTTGGTGAAGACAAAAGAAGACAGACGAAAAAACGGAGTAATGCAAAGGAAAACGGATTTATGAAGCGGTCGGGTTTTCCAATCATTACCCGCTGAAATGCGATTTTTAACACGTGGCACTGACATTTTCTATGTGTGGCTGTGTTTGGCTTACAAGGTCTAACTCGTTGATAATTAACTTTGCAATCAAAGAAAACGAGTATGGCAATCAGCACATTCAGTGTGCTGTTCTACGTGAACGGCAGCAAGGAGAAGAACGGTATTGTCCCCATTATGGGACGGGTGACAATCAACGGGACTGCGGCACAGTTCTGTTGCAAGCAGAGTGTTTTGAAAACGCTTTGGGACGTGAAAGGGAATAGGGCGAATGGTAAAAGTTACTAGGTTTTGGAAACCAGTTATTTGTAGGTTGAGATAGATGGCTCCTATAACAATGGTACACATCCTACGATAATAAAATAGCTGCTGTATATTTGCCCAACTATAGTGTAAGACGGTATATATTTAAGTAGTAGTGAACGCGTTCTTGTGTGTCAGTGTCTTTGGGCTCGTTTAAATGTCTGGATATAAGTGTCTTTGGGAAATTGCGCGGGAGTGGCAGAATCCGTGAAAGGTTATCGGTTTCGTTATTCGTACCTTTTTGAGCCAGTTTTTCAGTGGGTAGTTAATCATACTCTGCTTCAAGCCTTTGAAAACCTTACCAGTATCTGGCGTACCGCACAGCTTGTAGGTTTTGTAGCTGATAGGGAGTGTCGCTTCCGTTTGGGTTTTCTGTGTTCTGATACGCAAGCAATAGCCTTGGTTGGAAGCGATGGCGAAGTCTTCCCGTTGAAGATTGAGAATATCGCTAATGCGTAGTCCTGTCAGGCAAGCAAGCAAGGAGGCGGCTTTCAGAACGGGGATGTCGTAAGGAGTGGTCACGGAACTTCTTGCACAAGTCCACATTCACTTCGCCAAAGGTACATTGCCCTTTAATTGTAGAAATGTTGATAGACAAACGCCTATTTCTAGTCTTTGTTTTGGCACATCTTCTTGAAGTAGGTGAGGAAGTTGGTTTTCTGTTTGGTCTTATCCAAGAAGCCAAACTCTTCATTGATGAGCGATTGTACCTGATGCAACGGATAACCTCTGCCTTGTTCAACATATCGTTGTTGAACTCTCGTTCCATCTCGTTCTTAGGATGAGCATAGATGTAGATAAGGTCATGCCGAATTTATCCTGCATTTCTTGGGTGCTATACCATTCGGTAATGTCGGGGTTCGGGGTTTTCTTGAAGAAGTAAGCGTTCATGTGTTTCTTGCTCCAATAGGTTTTGCCACGATTGAAAGTCCGAGGAATGTTGTTCCTTTTGTCTACTGCAAATATCCTGATTCGTTTACATGGTATTTCTCTTTCACTTCGGCTGTGGTGTAGAAATCGGTGATAGGGGCTTTCTCTTTTGTCGGAGTATGGAACTCTGTCGGATTATTGAATAACTCATCAATATCTCCTTTCTTCAAAAGGTATTTGAAACTTAATCGAATGACCTTTAATTCACCTCGTTTAATGTAACCGTAAACGGTAGGTTGGGTTATTTCGAGATAAATCGCAGTTTCGGTGATTGTGAGAAATGGTTTTTGCAATAGGTTTTTCTTCAATCTTCTTTTCTACTATTTGATCATTTGCCCTGATTGTTTTATTACGCTTTTTTTCGCAAAAATGCATTAGCGCATTGTCTGGAACAACGCGCTGTTGTTGTCTTTTGGGCGATAAACTCTTTACTGCACCAAGCGCAAATTCGTTTAATTAGGTTATAATATCTTTATTTCTCCGTTATTTCTGTCAATTCCCGTAAAACCGTGTAAAATGGCGTAAAGTTTCTCTACTACCTTGCCTCCCGATTTTCGAGCGTGTACGAGCGAGCAACAAATGCGGTATAAAAATGAGCTGAAAAGCCCTATAAACGATGACCATCGCTTGTAAGGCTAAAAAGAAAGACGCTCTCAATGAACGCCTTAATAATCGTTGATGATATATGCTAATCGTTGGTAATCACTACCTACTTGCCGATGCAGAACTTGCTGAAGATATTGCCGAGAATGTCATCCGTCGTGATCTCGCCGGTGATTTCGCCCAGGTGATGAAGTACCTGGCGGATCTCCTCGCTAATCAAATCTGCCGGCAGCCCGTTCTCCAAAGCCATTATGGCACGTGTCAGAGCATCTTCCGCCCGGAGTAGCGCGTCATAATGACGGACGTTTGTCACGATGAGCGTGTCAGCTTCGCCGCGATGAGCGAATTTTGCCGAAAGCAGTTGTTTCAGCTCTTCGATACCCACTCCCGTCCGGGCCGACAGGCTGAGTACCCGGGCCGAGTCTGTCAGATCGTGCGCCAAGTCCGCGGTATCCCAAATGTCGTTCTTGTTCAGCAAAACGATCAGCTGCTGCTCCGGCGACAGCCCCAGTTCTGCTATCTGTCTCCGGACTTCGGCGGCTGAAAACGGTTCGGCAATCAGCAACAGCACCACCTGAGCCCGAGCCATGCGCTCTTTGGCCCGTTCGATGCCCAGCGCTTCGATCCGGTCGTCCGTGTGGCGCAGTCCCGCCGTGTCGATGAATCGGCACCGAATTCCCTCCAACACGATCGACTCCTCGATGAAATCCCGCGTCGTGCCAGCCACCTCCGAAACGATCGCCCGCTCTTCGCCGATCAACCGGTTCAGAAGAGTCGATTTGCCGGCGTTGGGAGCTCCTACGATGGCTACCGGAACACCGTTTTTCAGGATGTTGCCCGTGCGGAACGAATCCGCCAGTGTACGGCACCGTCCCTGAATGTCGGCGAGCAGCTGTTGCAACTCTTTCCGGTCGGCAAACTCCACATCCTCTTCCGAAAAATCCAATTCCAATTCCAGTAACGATGTAATATGCAGTAGCTTGTCCCGCAGCCCAGCCAACTCGACCGCATATCCGCCCCGCATCTGGTTCAGGGCGATCCGATGCGCCGCGCCGCTTTCCGAAGCGATCAGGTCGGCCACCGCTTCGGCTTGCGAGAGGTCGAGTTTGCCGTTCAAAAACGCCCGTCGCGTGAACTCTCCCGCTGCGGCCGGCGTGGCGCCCCGTCGGACGAGAAGTCCTAAAATCTCTTGTACGATGTACGTGGAACCGTGGCACGAGATTTCGACCATCTCTTCGCCCGTGTAGGAGTGCGGAGCCCGAAAAACGGTGACGATCGCCTCGTCCAATAGCCGTTTGCCGTCTGCGATGGTGCCTAAATGAGCCGTGTAGCCCTTTGCCGAGGCTAGCGGTTTGGAGAAGATGCTTTCGGCGATCGAAAGCGCTTCGGGGCCGCTAAGGCGGATCAGAGCGATCGCTCCGCCCGAACCGGAGGCCGGAGCGGCGATGGTCGTCGCGGATGAGAGAGTCGGTTTTTGCATGGCGAGCCGTGGTATTTCGGTACAAATATCTTAAATTAGCCGATGTGAAAATAATAAACTGCTTGAGAAGATGAATAATTTTACGTTTTGCAACCCGACGAAGCTGATTTTCGGGAAAGGGACGATCGCTCGCATCGCCCGGGAGATTCCGGCCGGAGCGAAAATCATGATGACTTACGGCGGCGGGAGTATCCGTCGAAACGGCGTGTACGACCAGGTGACGGCGGCTCTCAAGGGGCGCGGAGTGGTGGAGTTCGGCGGAATCGAACCCAATCCGCAGTACGAGACATTGGTAAAGGCTGTCGAACTGGCGCGTGCCGAGGGGGTGGATTTTCTGCTGGCGGTCGGCGGCGGGTCGGTGATCGACGGGACGAAATTCATTGCCACCGCATTGAAGTACGAGGGTGATCCGTGGGATTTTCTGCTCGACCCGTCGAAAGCGGTCGATGCGATGCCGTTGGCGACGGTGCTGACCCTGCCGGCCACCGGGTCGGAGATGAACAATGGCGCCGTCGTGTCCCGCAAGGAGCTGAACGAGAAGCTGGCTTTTCATAACCCGAAGTGCTACCCGCTCTTTTCGGTGCTCGATCCGGAGGTCTGCTACTCGTTGCCGCAGCGGCAGATCGTCAATGGGATCGTCGACTCGTTCGCCCATACGCTGGAGCAGTATCTGACGTTCGATACGCAGGCGATGGTGATGGACCGTTGGGCTGAGGGGCTGTTGCAGACCTTGGTCGAGCTCGGGCCGAAGCTGGTAGAACGGCATGATCGATACGATGAGGTGGCCAATTTTATGCTGACGGCGACCATGGCGCTCAACGGGTTTATCGCTATGGGCGTGCCGCAGGATTGGGCTACGCATATGATCGGACACGAGCTGACGGCTCTCCACGGCTTGGATCACGGGGTGACGCTGGCGATCGTCTATCCGGGGATGATGCGGGTGATGCGGCGCGAGAAGTTCGACAAACTGGTGCAGTATGCCGAGCGGGTGTGGGACGCGACGGGGACGCCGGAGGAGAAGGCGGAGGCGGCGATCGTGAAGACCGATGAGTTTTTCCGGGCGCTGGGGATGAAGACCCGGCTGTCGGAGCACGGAATCGGACAGGAGACGATCGATTTCATCGTGGAACGCTTCCGGAAGCGGGGCTGGAACTTAGGAGAGACCGGCAAGGTCACGCCGGAACGGGTGGCCGAGATTCTCCGGGAACGGTTGTAGACCTTGGAGGAGATGGGAAATATCTTCGATAAGCGGGGCATCGTGCCTCCGGGATCGGCACAGGAGCAGGGGAGAGAGGTGTTCGATACGCTTCTCTCCGTGGCTGCGACGGCCGGACAGCGGGTGAGGCTCGAACGGATCATGTCGTTCGGCGAGGAGCACGGCGAGTGGTATGATCAGGGGTGGGACGAGTGGGTGATGGTGGTTCGGGGCGAGGCTGCGCTGGAGTGGGGCGACGGCTCGGTGACGGAGCTGGAGGCGGGGGATTATCTGTTGATCGAAGCACATCGCAGGCATCGGGTACTCAGAACGTCGTTCGACTGCGTCTGGCTGGCTTTGCATTTGGGAGGGGAAGGGGAGTAGTAAACGAAAAAAGCGACCTGTTTTTTAGGTCGCTTTTTGTATATTCCCAATTCAGGATATAAGGTTAAATCGAGATATCCAACACCTCTAATTTCAGAATGCCCGACGGCACCTGCACCTCGATCACATCCCCGCGTTTCTTGCCCAGCAAAGCCTGTGCGATCGGCGTGCCGATGGAGAGTTTCCCCTCTTTCAAATTGGCCTCGTTCTCCGACACGAGCGTGTATTCCACCGTCTTCCCGAGGTTGATGTTCTTGATCGTCACCCGGTTGAGCATCTGAATCGTGTTGGTGTTGAGTTTCGATTCGTCGATAATACGCGCCCCTGCGATCGTCGCCTCCAACTTGGCGATCCGCATTTCGAGCATCCCCTGCGCCTCCTTGGCCGCGTCGTACTCTGCATTTTCCGACAGGTCGCCCTTGTCCCTCGCCTCGGCAATCTGGGCCGAAATCACCGGCCGTTCGGCTTTCAGCACGTCCAGCTCGGCGCGCAGTTTCCGCAATCCCGCTTCCGTTATGTAATTCACTTTTGCCATAATGCTGCTTTTTATATGCGACAAAAAAATAAACCCCCGAAACCCTAAATAGGTGCCGGGAATCCATTCGTGTCTGATAACACAGCAAAGGTAGGGATTATTTCCGGAAAAACCAAACTCGACCGGCGGGGGCGATTATTCTGCTGCGACGGCTTGGTTATCCGACGGCGAATGGCTATTTTTGTTCAGATAATCCGACCGGATCGTGAACAGCGATACTTATCTGACCATCGCGGCCCCTGCCGAAGGGCTCTACAAGGACAAAGGCAGCCGTTTTCTGGCCTTTGCCTATCCTGTTTTTTCCGAGTCCGATATCAAACCGCTGGTCGATGCGCTGAAGACGGAGTATTACGATGCCCGACACCATTGCTATGCGTGGCAGTTGGGGATCGAGGCTTCGGAGGGCGGTGTGCGGTTTCGGGCTAACGACGACGGCGAACCGGCCGGGAGTGCGGGGCGACCGATACTGGGGCAGCTGCTTTCGCGGGGGGTGACGAATGTGCTGGTCGTGGTGGTGCGGTATTTCGGCGGAATCAAACTGGGCGTTCCGGGGCTGATTGCGGCTTATAAGGGGGCGACGGCCGATGCGTTGGCGGCGGCCGAGGTGGTGGAGCGGACGGAAAATCGGGAGGTCGTCGTGGAGTTTCCTTATCTGGCGATGAACGAGGTGATGCGGGTGGTCAAGGAGATGGCGCCGGAGGTGCTGGGGCAGGATTTCGACCTCGCTTGTCGGATGCGGCTCTCCATTCGGTTGCGGGATGCCGGATCGCTGGTGGATCGGATGGCGGGAATTGAAGGGGTAAATGTCTCATTATCATCATAGCGCGCAAAAATTATGAAGGAAAAACAGAGTCTGGTTTCGATCCACGATTTCACCAAGGAGGATATTCTCCGCATTATGGAGCTGGCGGCCGATTTCGAAGCCAACCCGGATCAGCGGCTGCTGTACGGCAAGGTGGTGGCTTCGCTCTTTTTCGAACCTTCGACCCGGACGAGGCTCAGTTTCGAGAGCGCGATCAACCGGCTGGGGGCGCGGGTGATCGGCTTTTCGGACATGAACAACACCAGCGTGACCAAGGGCGAGACGCTGCACGATACCATCAAGGTGATTTCGAACTATTGCGACATGATCGTGATGCGGCATCCGGTCGAAGGGGCGGCGCGCTATGCCAGCGAAGTGTCGCGGGTGCCGGTGGTCAATGCGGGCGACGGGGCCAATCAGCATCCGAGCCAGACGCTGCTCGACCTCTATTCGATCCTCAAGACGCAGGGGCGGTTGGATAATATCAATATCATGATGGTGGGAGACTTGAAGTACGGGCGGACGGTGCATTCGCTACTGGAGGCGCTGTCGCACTTCAAGGCCGAGTTTACGTTCGTCTCGCCGCCGGAGTTGCAGATGCCGACGGAATACAAGATGCAGCTTTACGAGCGGGGGATTTCGTATTACGAGACGGCGGATATGATGGAGCGGATGGGGATGGCCGATATCATCTACATGACGCGGGTGCAGCGCGAGCGGTTCTCGGATGTGATGGAGTACGAGCGGGTGAAGAATGCCTATATCCTGCACAACGACATGCTGGCCGATACGAAGCCGAACATGCGGATTCTGCATCCGCTGCCGCGGGTCAATGAGATCGCGCCAAACGTGGACACCAATCCGAAAGCCTACTGGTTCCAGCAGACGGAAAACGGGGTTTATACCCGAATGGCTATTATGGCTTATCTTTTCGGGGTCAAATAATTGGGAGGTTTCATTTAAAGTAATTCGTAATCATGTCGGAAGAACGGAAAAATCATAAAAAGGGCGTTTTGGAGGTCAGCGCGATCGAAAACGGGACGGTGATCGACCACATTCCGCCGACCAGTTTGTTCAAGGTAATCAAACTGTTGGGGCTGGATTGGACGACGCATCAGGTGACCTTCGGGACCAATTTGCAGAGCAAGCGGATCGGGACGAAAGCGATTATCAAGATTGCGGACAAGGATTGTGCGGACGAGGAAATCGGGTATATCTCGCTGGTGGCTCCGTCGGCGCGGATCAATATCATTCGGGATTACGAGGTGGCGGAGAAGCGGGTGGTCGAGGTGCCGACCCATGTCGAAGGCTTTGTCAAGTGCGGCAATCCGATGTGTGTGACCAATCAGGAACCCCACGTCCGGACGCGATTCGACGTCTTTACCCGAAATGGAGAGCTGGCTCTGCGGTGCAAATACTGTGAAAAGATTACCGCTCAGGAGCAGATCGAGATTATACGATAGGCGACGGTTGCGACGTTGGTATATAGTTAATTGAGCTTATCGAATGGAACAATATATTCATGTAAAGGGCGCCCGGGTTCACAACCTCAAGGATATAGAGATTAAGATTCCGCACAACAAGCTGGTGGTGGTGACTGGTTTGTCGGGTTCGGGAAAGTCTACCCTGGCGTTCGATACCATTTTTGCGGAGGGGCAGCGGAGGTATGTGGAGAGCTTGTCGGCCTATGCGCGGCAGTTTTTGGGGAAGATCGAAAAACCGGATGTCGATTTCATTACGGGGATCGCTCCGGCGATTGCGGTGGAGCAGAAGGTCAATACGCGCAATCCGCGGTCGACGGTGGGGACGACGACGGAGATTTACGATTACTTGCGGCTGCTGTTTGCGCGGATCGGGAAGACCTATTCGCCGGTGAGCGGCGAGGAGGTGAAGGCGCATACGGTGCAGGATGTGGTGGATGCCGCAGCGACGGCGCCGGTCGGGACTCGGGCGATGGTGGCGGCGCCGGTGGCGTTGCACGAGGGGCAGGGGGTGATCGAAAAGCTGACGCTGCTGATGAAGGACGGTTTCGAGCGATTGGTGTTGCGTTCGTCGGCTTCCGGAGAGGTGAAGTACGTGCAGGATATTTTGCCGGAGATCGAGCAATATGCCGTGGAGGATTTGGCGGTGGTGGTCGACCGGTTTTCCGTGCCGGAGGGAGCGGAGGAGGACAAGGAGTGGGGGAGTCGTCTGTTCGATTCGGTGCAGACGGCGTTCGAGGTGGGGGATGGACGGTGTTTGCTGATTTTGTTTTCCGCTCGGGAACAGGGAGATAGGTGGATTCAGTTCAAGGAGTTTTCCAATAGGTTCGAGGCGGACGGTATCGTGTTTCAGCGGCCGTTCGAACATATGTTCAGCTTCAACAATCCGTTGGGAGCGTGTCCGCGTTGCGAGGGCTATGGGCGTGTGGTGGGGATCGACGAAGATTTGGTCATTCCGGACAAGTCGAAGACGATTTACGACGATGCCATAGTCTGTTGGCGGGGCGAAACGATGAAGTGGTGGAAGGAGCAGCTGGTGATGAACGCTTCGAAGTTCGGCTTTCCGATCCACCGGCCGTTTTACGAGCTGAGCGAGGAGGAACGGAGGCTGCTTTGGCGGGGAAACAGCTATTTTCACGGGCTGGATGAATTTTTCGAATACCTGGAAAAGGAGCGTTATAAGATTCAGTATCGAGTGATGCTCTCGCGGTATACGGGGAAGACAACCTGTCCGGATTGCTGCGGAGCGCGGCTCAGGCCGGAGGCGCTCTATGTGCAGGTCGGCGGGCGGACGATCGCCGAACTGGTGCGGATGCCGGTGAGCGAGTTGAAAGCGTTTTTTGCGCATCTGGATCTCGACGGACACGATGCGGAGGTCGGCGGGCGGGCGTTGACGGAGATTAGGAGCCGGTTGCAATATCTTGAAGATGTGGGGCTTTCGTATCTGACGTTGGATCGGCTCTCTTCGACGTTGTCGGGCGGCGAGAGCCAGCGGATCAATCTGGCCACGTCGCTGGGGAGCAGTTTGGTCGGGTCGCTCTACATTTTGGACGAGCCGAGTATCGGGCTGCACCCGCGGGATACGGAGAAGCTGATCGGGGTGCTGAAACAGTTGCGCGACCTCGGAAATACGGTGATTGTGGTGGAGCATGATGTCGAGATTATTCGGGCGGCGGACGAGGTGGTCGATATCGGGCCGATGGCGGGTTATTTGGGCGGCGAGGTGGTTTTCCAGGGGGCGTTCGGAGCGATGGAGGCGGCGGCGAAACGGAAGCAGAATCGGAGTCTGACGGTGCGTTATCTGACGGGACGCGAGGCGATCGAGATGCCGGAGCGGGTCAGGAAGTGGAACAGCTATATCGAAATCAAGGGGGCGCGGGAGCATAATCTGAAAAATATCGATGTGAAGATTCCGCTGGGGGTGATGACCTGTATTACGGGGGTGAGCGGGAGCGGAAAGTCGTCGCTGGTGAAGAGTATTCTCTATCCGGCTTTGCGGCGTGCGCTGACCGAGACGGGCGATCGGCCGGGAGATTTCGATGGCATCGAGGGCGATATTTCGCGGATCAAGGGGGTGGAGATGATCGACCAGAACCCGATCGGACGCTCTTTGCGGTCGAATCCGGTGACCTATATCAAGGCTTACGATGAAATCCGAAAACTATTTGCAGAACAGCAGCTTGCGAAACAATATAAATTCGATTCGTCGAGTTTTTCGTTCAACATTGCCGGCGGGAGGTGCGAGGAGTGCAAGGGCGAGGGGGTGATTCGGGTCGAGATGCAGTTTATGGCCGATGTGGAGCTGGTTTGCGAGGCGTGTAATGGACGGAGGTTTCGGGACGAGATTTTGCAGGTGAGGTATCACGATAAGTCGATTTATGATGTACTGGAGATGAGTATCGACGAGGCGATCGACTTTTTCGGCGGGTATGCGGAGCAGGATAAGATCAATCTGCGGATTGTCGAGAAGCTCAAGACGTTGCAGGATGTCGGATTGGGGTATGTCAAGCTGGGGCAGTCGTCGTCCACTTTGTCGGGCGGCGAGAGCCAGCGGGTGAAGCTGGCTTCGTTCTTGTTGAAGGAGAATAGCTCGCAACCGCTGTTGTTCATTTTCGACGAACCGACCACCGGGCTTCATTTTCACGATATCAAGAAGTTGCTGCGTTCATTTGAAGCGTTGATGCAGAAGGGGCATACGGTGGTGGTGGTCGAACATAATATGGATGTCGTGAAGTGTGCCGACTGGGTGATCGACCTCGGGCCGGAGGGGGGCGAGGCGGGAGGAGGACTCCTCTTTGCCGGTACGCCGCGAGAGTTGGCGGAGGCTCCGGCGGCGGTGGGAAGCCATACGGCGCATTATCTGAAGGAGGTGATCGGCTGATGGCGGAAAAAGAGTTCGATTCATTCACCTTGCCGAACGGGATGCGGTGCGTCCATCGACGGCCGGGGAGGCTGGCCGGGCGGGTGGCGCACCTGGCTCTGACGATCGGTGCCGGGACACGGGACGAGGCGGCGGCGCAACATGGGGTGGCGCACCTGGTTGAGCACCTGTTGTTCAAGGGGACGACCCGACGGTCGGCCTATCGGGTCAATAGTTTGCTGGAGAATGCGGGGGGCGAGTTGAATGCCTTTACCACCAAGGAGGAGACGGTGGTGCATGCGACTTTGTTGCGGTCGGAGTGTCGGAAAGGGGTGGATTTGCTGTCGGATATGGTTTTCCGGTCGCGTTTCGACGCGCGGGAGATCGACAAGGAGCGGGAGGTAATTATTGATGAGATCAACTCCTATAAAGACTCACCGGCGGAGTTGATTTTCGACGATTTCGAGGAGTTGTTGTTTGCCGGTTCGCCGCTCGGGCGGAATATTCTGGGCACGCCGCGGAACCTGAAGCGGGCGACGCGGCAGCAGTTGGTGGAGTATGTTTCGGGGCATTATCGGCCGGATCGGATCGTCTTTTCGGCATCGGTGGAGATGCCTCACAGCCGTTTTCGGGAGATTTGCGAACGCTATTTGGCGCCATTTGAGGCGACACAGGGGGGTGTTTTCACAGCAGAGGAGCGGCGTGCGCCGGAGCGGCAGCCGCAGTTCGATGTCGTGCGGCACAAGAATACCTATCAGACGCATTGCCTGTTGGGGGGGTACGGCTACGACCTGCACGACGAGCGGCGGCTCCGGCTGGCTTTTCTGATCAATCTGTTGGGCGGCCCGGCTTCGGTGTCGCGGCTCAACATGCTCTTGCGCGAGAAGTATGCCCTGACGTACAATGTCGAGGCGGGATATGTGCCGTATAGCGACAGCGGGATTTATACCATCTATCTGGGGTGCGAGCGCGACAAGGTGGAACGCTCCGTAGAGCTCGTTCGGGCGGAGTTGTGGCGGTTGCGGGAAACGAAACTGACGGCGGTGCAGCTGGCTCGGGCGAAACGGCAGTTTCTCGGCCAATGGATTCTGTCGTCGGAAAATACCGAAAACCTGATGTTGGGGATAGCCAAGAGTGTGCTGGTTTACAACGGTTTCGAGAAGGCGGAGGAGGTGGCGGCGAAAATCGGGGCGATTACGGCGGAGGAGCTGCTCGAAACGGCGAACGATATCTTCGCTGAAAATAATCTTTATACTCTGATATACAAGTAGGTATGGAGGCGGAATTGGAACGCTATATCCTCGATCACATCTCGCCGGAAGAGCCGGTATTGGCCGAACTGGATCGGCAGACCCACCTGAGGATGATTCAGCCGCGGATGCTCTCGGGGCATTGGCAGGGGGCTCTGCTGGAGATGTTCGTGCGAATGGTCGATCCGTTGTATGTGCTTGAATTAGGAACCTTTACGGGGTATTCGGCCATTGCGATGGCACGGGGACTCTCGCGCCAGGGGGCGGAGTTGCATACGGTCGAAATCGATGACGAATTGCAGGATTTCGCTGCCAGGTATATCGAACGAGCGGGATTGCGGGAGCGGATCGTGCAACATATCGGGCCGGCGTTGGAGGTAGTGCCGGCTTTGGGGCGGGTATTCGATCTGGTTTTTATCGACGCCGATAAGCGCGAATATCCGGATTACTATCGGATGCTGATGGAGGAAGGTTGGGTGCGGTCAGGGAGTATTATACTGGCCGACAATGTTTTGTGGAGCGGGAAAGTGGCGGATCTGCCTAAAAAGAACGACCGGCAGACGCAGGGAATCTTGACCTTCAATCGGATGGTACGCGACGATCCGCGGGTGGAGCAGGTCATGGTGCCGTTGCGAGACGGATTGACCATTATCCGTGTGAAATAGCGCGCGCTTTGCGGCCTATATATACTCCTGCTTTGACGAGGCAGAACGCTGCGGAGAGCACGGCAATGGCCGCTGCTCCGATCGGAATGTTGCCCACGTAACTGATATAGAGTCCGACCAGTACCGAAACGGTTCCGCCGATACAGGAACCGATCGTCAGCCGTTTGTAGTTTCGTGTCAGCATGCCCGCGATAACCGTCGGCAACGTCAGCAGCGACATCAGTAGGACGATTCCCATAGTTTTGATTGTCAGTACGATCGTAATCGCGATCAGGATCATCATCGTGTGTCCGATCGCGCCGACCGGCAGTCGTTGCGAAGCTGCGAACTCGCGGTCGAAGGCCGTGTACAGAATCGCCCGATAGCATGCGGTGAACAGCAGTAGCAAGATGCCATCCATGATTCCCAATCCGATCAGATCCGTTCGATTCACCAACAGGATATTGCCGAACAGAAAGCTCATCAGGTTCGGTGCATAGCCCGGTGTGAGAAAGATGAAGATGATGCCGATCGACATCCCGATCGACCAGAGAATGCCGGTTGCCGCATCCTCGCTGACTTTTCCCCGCCGGCTGAAGGTCTCGATACCGACCGCCGCTGCCACGGCGAACAATAAGGCGCTGACCAGCGGTGCGAATCCGAAATAGTAGGCGATTCCGATCCCACCGAACGAAGCGTGGGTAATGCCGCCGCTCATAAAGACCAGTTTCCGGGAGACGATGTGCGTCCCGACGATCCCGCATGCGATGCCAGAGAGCAAAGTGGCCAAGGCTGCGTAGCCCAAGAATCGGTAGGCGAAAATTTCCTGAATAAAATCCATTATTGCGGTTCGGAGGTTGTCGGTTTCGAGGCCTCGGTGCTGCATGCGCAACCCGAATGCCGAGTCAGTACGGTGTGCGGTACGGGCCCGTGCGAAATCAATTGGATCGGGCAGTCGTATTCTGCTAACTGCTCTTGTGTCAGGATGTTCGACGGATGGTAATGGAAGCATCGGTTGATGCAGACGATGCTTTTCACATAGCGGCTGATGGTTCCCAGGTCGTGTGAAACCATGATGATCGCCATCCGGTCGTTCAGTCGGGCGAGCAGTTCGTACAGCTCTTTTTCGAACCGATTGTCTACGAAGGTGGTCGGTTCGTCCAGAATCAGCAGTTGCGGTTCGGAGATCAGCGAACGGCAGAGCAGTACTCGTTGCAGCTCGCCGCCCGACAGCGCTCCGACCGGTCGCCCGGCCAACCGTCCGATGCCGATCTCTTCCAGCAGTTCCAGCGCCCGTTTCCGATCCGCCTTTCCGTAGCGGCCGAATAGTCCTTTGCGGGCTGCTAAGCCGGAGAGCACGATATCCGTCACTGAAATCGGAAATGTCCGATCGATATTTTTAATCTGGGGTAGATACCCGATACGCAAATCCGTCCGTGCGTACTCGATTTTTCCCGCCAGAGGAGCCAAACCGCCTGTGAGCGTGCGGATAAAGGTCGTTTTTCCGCCGCCGTTCGGCCCGATCACGCCGATGTAGTCCCGGTCGCAGACCGTCAGGTCGATACCGCTGACGATGGCTGCCTCGCCGGGATATCCGACGGCTAACCGATGGATGCGGAGCAGTTCGTTTGTCATTCGTTCAGAATTACTTGCAGGCTGTCGGCCAGTCGAGACATATTATCCATCCATTCTGCCGCCAACGGGTCGAATTCGATCGCCCGTCCGTTCGGCAGTTCGCGAACGATGGCTTGTGTCGCCGCATCGCTCGTTTGGGGTTGGAAGAAAACAGTTCGGATATCGGCTTTCTGCAAAGAATCGACCAACTGTTTGATATTCATGACGCTCGGCTCTTTCCCATCCGCCTCGACAGCGATCTGTTGCAACCCGTAATCGTCGGCGAAATAGGTGAGGGCGGTGTGACCGATGGCGAATTGTTTGCGTTTTGCCTTTTGTGCCACCCGTTGGAAGCGATGATCCAAGGTGTCGATCCGGACGGCGAAAATTTCCGCCCGTTGGCGATAGATTGCTGCCGAATCAGGCTCCAGTTTTCCCAAAAAATCGGCCACTTCCTTGCCGATTACGGCAACCCGTCGCGGTGAGAGCCAGATGTGCGGATCTATACCTCCGTGCGCATGTTTCTCTGACTGCGCAATATGCAACAGTTCGATCGGTTGCGAGACGTTGCATACGGGCGTCTTCGGTGCTGCCTCCGGAATTTTTTCCAGCAGGGTTTGTTCGAAGTCGATCAGACCGGTCGTGATATAGGCCCGAGCATCCGCCAATGCCTGAATTTGTCGCACGGTCGGTTCGTAGCTTTCCGGCGAGGAGGTCTCGGGTGCGAGTACTTCGACAGAACTCCCCGGCGCAACGATCTGTTCGACGATGTATTTGAGTGGAACGATCGAGACGAAAATCGATTGATTGTTCGGTTTAAATGAAGTTGTACAACCGGTTGTAAGTAATAGAAATAATAAGATAATTCGATTCATTTTATTGAAGGCGATTTCCGATTTTCTTCAATAGATTTTCCAGATTGACCGCATCGATTTCAGAAAAATCGTTCAGCCGGTCGCTGTCGATATCCAATACGGCGACAACCGTTTTACCCGAGCGATCGAAGATCGGAACGACGATTTCCGATCGCGAAGCGGAGCTGCATGCGATGTGTCCCGGAAAGGCATCTACATCTGCTACGATCTGGGTCGAAGCCTTTTTCCAAGCGGTTCCACAGACTCCTTTGCCGTATCCGATGCGGCTGCATGCTACGGAGCCCTGAAATGGCCCCAATACCAGTTCGTTGCCGACGACTCGATAGAAACCGACCCAAAAGAAACCGAATGCCTCTCGCAATACCGAGGCGACGTTGGCCATATTGGCTACCGGGTCGCTTTCGAGAGCGACCAATGCCTCTATCTGGGGCGATAGGGTGGCGTAGAGCTCGGCTCTGTCGTCGGTTTGCGGAATCGTCAGCTGTTCGGCCATGAGAAAATCGCGTGAAGGTGAACAAAGGTAATAAAAAAGCCTTTCTCTCCCGAAGGAAAGAAAGGCTGTGTGTAGCCGAAACTTACGTTAGTCGTTCAGCGAGAAGCGTTTGTATGCCACTACCGTCGCATCCGGATTGGCATTGTGGATAAACTGTGCCACGGTCATCTTATTGTCTTTCACCAAAGCCTGGTTTAGCAACGTAGATTCCTTGAGGAATTTACCCACTTTCCCTTCGGCGATTTTATCGAGCATCGCTTCCGGTTTGCCTTCTTGACGAGCCTGTTCGCGACCGATTTCGCGTTCTTTTTCCAGTACATCCGCCGGGCAGTCGTCTTTGCTGATCGAGATCGGTGCCATGGCAGCCGCCTGCATCGCCACGTCGTGTGCCACTTCTGCCGGAATCTGTGCGTTGAAGCCGATCAGCGTCCCGAGCTTGTTGTTCATATGAACGTAGCTTGCACACTGCGGAGCTTCGATCTTGGCGTAGTAGGTCAACTCGATCTTTTCACCGGTCTGGCCCGATTTTTCGGTCACCATCTCTTCAACGGTCTGCGCGCCGACTTTCAAGCTCTTCAGGGCGTCGATATCTGCCACGTCGTTTTTGATGGCGATGTCGAGCATCTCGTTCACCGTCTTGATGAATTCGTCGTTCTTGGCTACGAAGTCGGTTTCGCAAGCCAGACAGATGATATATCCTTTGGTATTCCCGTCGGTCAGCTTGGCTGCAACGACCCCTTCGGTCGCTTCGCGATCGGCCCGTTTGCTGGCTACGAGTTTCCCTTTTTCGCGGATAATGTCCTGTGCGCGGTCGAAATCGCCATTGGCTTCTGCCAGGGCTTTCTTGCAATCCATCATCCCTGCACCGGTCATTTTACGTAATTTGGCTACGTCTGCCGCTTTGATTTCCATGATTTTAGTCTCCTTTTCTAAGGTTTATAAACGTTACGTGCCGCGAGTTTAGTGTGTGTCCCACAGACTCCCGGCACGCTTACGCTCTTGGTTCGGTATGTGTGAATCTACCGTGTGTCCGAGTAAGTTATTCCGCAGCGTTTTCGAGAACTGCTTCCGCTTCGGTTTCTGCGACTGCTACCGGAGTAGCCGCATCAGCAGTATCTGCCGTTTTCTTCGTCCGCGGGCGCAGTTCTTTCTTGGCTGCCGCCGTAGCGCCGGCGGTTGCCGTTTCCGAAGCCTCTTTTTCTTTCTCTACCTTGCGTTCGGCCAGCCCTTCCTGAATCGCCGAGGTGACGGTATCCAGAATCACTTCGATCGATTTCGAAGCGTCGTCGTTCGCCGGAATCACGTAGTCGATATGCGTCGGGTCACAACAAGTATCAACCATGGCGAACACCGGGATATTGAGCCGTTTGGCCTCTTTCACGGCGTTGGCTTCTTTCTGTACGTCGATGACGAACAGAGCGGCCGGCAGTCTGGTGAGGTCTGCGATCGAACCGAGGTTCTTTTCGAGTTTGGCGCGCTGACGGGCGATCTGCAACTTTTCGCGTTTGCTGAAGTTGTCGTAGGTGCCGTCGTTGTTGAGTTTGTCGATGGTAGCCATCTTTTTGACGGCTTTCCGGATGGTGGGGAAGTTGGTGAGCATCCCGCCCGGCCACCGTTCGGTCACGTACGGCATAGCCACGCCGGCAACTTTTTCAGCAACAATCTCTTTGGCCTGTTTCTTGGTAGCCACGAAGAGGACTTTGCGGCCCGATTTGGCGATCTGTTTGAGCGCCGAAGCGGCTTCGTCGAGCTTCACGGCCGTTTTGTGGAGGTCGATGATGTGGATCCCGTTTTTTTCCATGAAGATATAGGGAGCCATTTTCGGGTTCCACTTCCGTTTGAGGTGTCCGAAGTGAACGCCGGCCTCTAAGAGTTGATTGAAATCTGTTCTTGGCATTTTTGCGATTTTTTAAAAATCTGTTTTTACTCTTTCGTCACCGTTCCGGTAGCGCTCTCGGGGCCATGGCTGGCCTGAGGTGAAAAGCAGTCCGGAGCGGTTTTCCGCGCCTTATGCAACGAAGCGGTAGTACTGTATGGGTAGTCTGCGTTCGTTTAGGCCGACAGTGGGGCCGGTAACATAAGGCGTGCAAAATGGTATGTGGGAACTACCGTTTGCTGAACTGGAACCGTTTGCGTGCACCCGGCCGCCCCGGTTTCTTCCGTTCCACCACGCGCGAGTCGCGGGTCAGGAAGCCGTTCTTTTTCAGTTCCGGACGGAGTTCGGCGTCCATTTCGATCAGGCAGCGCGAGATGCCCAATCTGGCAGCTTCGGCCTGTCCTTTGATCCCGCCGCCGGCGAGGTTGATCTTCACGTCGACGCCTTCAGCGAGGTTGGTCACCTGCAACGGCTGTTTCACGACGAATTGGAAGATCTCCATCGGGAAGTAGGTTTCGAGCGACCGATCGTTGATCGTGATCTTGCCGCTCCCGCCTGCGGTGAGGTATACGCGTGCAACGGCGGATTTTCTGCGACCGACTGCGTTTACAACTTCTTGGCTCATTATTTAATGTCGTTTAATTGGATGGTTTTAGGGGTTTGCGCAGCATGGGGGTGTTCCGCACCGGCATAGACCTTCAGGTTTCCGAAGATAGCCGCGCCCAGGCGATTCTTGGGCAGCATCCCTTTGACTGCTTTTTCGATGATGAAGGTCGGTTTTTTCACCAGGTATTCCGCCGGCGTGGTAAACCGTTGCCCGCCCGGGTATCCGGTGTGGCGGGTATAGACCTTGTCCGTCATCTTTTTCCCCGTGAGTCTCACTTTGTCGGCGTTGATAACGATGACGTTATCGCCGCAGTCGACGTGAGGAGTGTAGCTGGGCTTGTTCTTGCCGCGCAGGATTTTCGCCACCTGCGACGCGAGCCGCCCGAGCACTGCATCTGTCGCGTCGATCAGGTACCACTCTTTGGTAGCGGTCTCGGCATTGACAGAGATAGTTTTGTAGCTTAATGACTCCACTGTTCTACGTGTTTGTTGTTAATACTGTGTTTGTTGTGACCCATTCCCATACTTTATGGGGCGTGCAAAGGTAATTATTTTTCATGACTTTACAAATCTATCGACAAGCGGGGCGTTCTTTTTTCTGTGCGGGGCGGGTGGGTTTTCGAAAATTTTGGCTATATTGCACCCTATTACAAATGAGGATTATGGCGCGTTATTTCATCGAATTGTCTTATAACGGAGCGGCTTACAACGGTTGGCAGCGGCAGCCGAATGCGCCGTCGGTGCAGGAGACGTTGGAGGAGGGGTTGTCGCGGCTGCTGGGGGCGCCGCACGAGGTGGTCGGTGCGGGGCGGACCGATGCGGGGGTGCATGCGGCGTTCGCGGTGGCTCATCTCGATACGGAGGCGGAGCCGGAACTGGTGCTGGGGGCGGAGTTTTTGTATCATTTGAATTGCGTTTTGCCGAAAGATATCGGGGTGCGGAAAATTTATGCCGTGGCGGACGATAAACACGCCCGGTTCGATGCCAGACGGAGGGAGTATAAATATTATATTACGACGGTGAAGGATCCGTTTGCGGTTGGGACTTGCTGGCAGATTACGCAGCCGCTGAATCTGGATGCGATGCAGACGGCGGCGGTGGCGATGTTGCGGTACGAGGATTTCGCTTCGTTCGCCAAGCTGCATTCGGACAACAAAACGACGCGGTGTACGGTTTTCGGTGCGAATTGGCAGGCGGAGGGGGATCGGCTGATTTTTACTATCGCGGCGGATCGTTTCCTGAGGGGAATGGTGCGGGCTGTGGTGGGGACGCTGGTGGATGTCGGGCGGGGCAAGCTGACGCCGGCGCAGTTTTGCGCCGTCATCGAGAGCCGGGCGCGGGCCGAGGCGAGTGCACAGGCGCCGGCTTGCGGACTGTTTCTGACCGATGTGCAGTATTAATCTTAAGGTGGAGAACTAAAAAATACGATAGATCATGAAAGAGATGACCGAATTGGAGCCGAAAGCTCTGTGGAAACAATTTGCGAAGGTTTGTTCGATTCCGCACCCGTCGAAGTACGAGGAGAAGATACGGCAGTATGTGATTGATTTTGCCCAAACGCACGGACTGGAATATCAGCAGGATACGATAGGTAATATCGTGGTGCGCAAAGCGGCTGCCAAAGGATACGAAGGGCATCCGACGGTGATTCTTCAGGCGCATATGGACATGGTGCCGCAGAAGAACAGCGACCTGGAGTTCGATTTCGAGAAAGATGCCATCCGGCCTTATGTGGACGGCGATTGGGTGACGGCCGAAGGGACGACGCTCGGAGCGGACGACGGGATGGGGGTCAGCGCGATGCTGGCGATTCTGGAGGCGGACGATCTTCCTCACCCGGCTCTGGAGTGCCTCTTCACGGTAGACGAGGAGACGGGGCTGACGGGAGCCAATCAGCTGGCTACGGATATGTTGCGGGGCGATATCCTTATCAACCTCGATTCGGAAGACGAGGGGGAACTGTATGTGGGGTGTGCCGGAGCGGTCAATGTGACGGCCCGTTTCGAATACGAGGAGGAGGCGGTGCCGGGGGGATATGCGGGGTATGAAATTGCGCTTGCGGGGCTCAAGGGGGGACATTCCGGGCTGGAGATCATTTTGCAGCGGGGAAATGCCAATAAATTGCTGGCCAGGTTTCTGCGTGAGCAGTCGTATGCCCGGATCGCGACGATCGATGCGGGCGGGTTGCGGAATGCGATTCCGCGCGAGGCGAAGGCGGTGGTGGCGGTACCGGCGGATCGGGTTGCGGAGTTCGAAAAGGCGGCAGGGGAGTTCGAACTGACGATGCGGCACGAGTTGGCCCATGTGGAGGATAGCATTCGGTTCGGTGTGGTACGTCAGTCGCAGGCACCGGCGGCGGTGGCGACGGAAGATTTTCGGCAGCGGTTTATCGATGCGCTGACCGCTATGCCGGACGGGATTATCCGGATGAGCGATACGGTGCCGGGGCTGGTCGAGACTTCGACCAACATGTCGCGTGTCGGAATGGGGGACGGGAAGGCGGAACTGTTGTTCATGGTGCGGTGTATGGTCAATTATGGCAAGAAACGGGTGGTGGCGATGATCGACGCTGTGGTGACGCTGGCCGGCGGCCGGATCGAGGCGCAGGGAGACTATGACGGCTGGGCGCCGAATCCTGATTCGAAGATTTTGCATGTCATGAAGGCGGGGTACGAGAAGTTGTTCGGAAAGGTGCCGGAGGTGAAGGCGATCCATGCCGGGTTGGAGTGCGGCATTATCGGTGCGAAGTATCCGAAGCTCGATATGATTTCGATCGGGCCGACGATGCGTTTCCCGCACTCTCCGGACGAAAAAGTCGAGATCGCTTCGGTGGCGAAGTTCTACGCTTTCCTGTTGGATACGCTCAAAAATCTTTAGGAACCGCGGCTTTCGGCGGCACCGCTTTTCGTGATTGGAAAAAAGCGCGCGATGAATAGGATAGAAGAAAATCCGATGAAGCTGATATTCAATTATAACGATATCTTCTTCAGCTTCTATTACGACGATGTGGGCGGGTGTGTGCACCGTTCGCGCGAGTATGCGATGAATTACGTCTACTCGGGCGAAATGGTGCTGGACAACGGTCGGGAGCAGATTCGGGTTCGGAAAGGGGAGTGCGTCTTTATTCCGCGCGACCACCATATCACGATGTACAAAAGGACGTGCGACGGGGAGCGGTATTGCGGCATCTTTCTGATGTTTACGCGCCAGTTTCTGCGCGAGATGTATGGACGGTTCGGGCAGCGGGCGGTGCCGGCTGCGACGCCGAAGCTCGACCCGGGGGTTATCAAACTGCCCCGGACGGTGGAACTGGCCAGCTTGTTCGCTTCGATGACCCCGTATTTCGACCCCGATGTCCGTCCGCAGGGCGATTTCATGCAGCTCAAAATGCAGGAGGGGCTGCTCGCGCTGTTGCATATCGACGAGCGGTTCGCGCCGATGCTTTTCGACTTCAACGAACCGTGGAAGATCGATATCCTGGAGTTCATGAACGAAAACTACATGTACGAGTTCACGATGGAGGAGATGGCGCACTACACGGGACGGAGTCTGGCCACCTTTAAACGCGACTTCAAGAAGGTCAGCGACCTTACGCCGGAGAAGTGGCTGATTCGTAAGCGGCTGGAGGTGGCTTACGCGAAGATGAAAGAGGGGGGTAAAAAGGTGGTGGAGGTCTATGCGGAGGTCGGGTTCAAGAATCCGTCGCATTTCTCCACCGCTTTTAAGAAGCGGTACGGCATCTCGCCGACGGAGGTTTCGGTCTGAGGCGTTTTTGAGCTTTTCAGCAATGTAATTTGAGCCTTTCGGGAATCTTCCCGGAAGGCTTTCGTTTTAATTTTGCCCCTGTCGAATCAACCGAAATCTGAAAAATTATGGTAAAAATGCTGACAGTCGCAGCCGCTCTTTTTCTGTGGGTCGGCTGCACGAATCGGACAACGAATCGAAAAACGGACGATAGTATGGAAACAGGGAAACTGACTCGGGAGTGGGACAAGACGTTCCCGCAGAGCAATCGGGTGAACCACAGTAAGGTGACCTTCAAAAACCGGTATGGCATCACCCTTGCCGCCGATCTGTATGTGCCGGAAGATGCGGCGGGAAAATGGCCGGCCATCGCCGTGAGCGGGCCGTTCGGTGCCGTGAAGGAGCAGGCCTCGGGCCTCTATGCCCAGACGATGGCCGAGCGCGGGTTTCTGACCCTTGCGTTCGATCCGTCGTTCACGGGCGAAAGCGGCGGAGAGCCGCGGTACGTCGCCTCGCCGGACATCAATACCGAAGATTTCAGCGCGGCGGTCGACTATCTGATCATGCGCGATGATGTGGATTCGGAGCGGATCGGGATAATCGGCATCTGTGGTTGGGGCGGTTTTGCCCTCAATGCGGCGGCGATCGATACCCGCATCAAAGCGAGCGTGGCTTCAACGATGTACGATATTAGCCGGTGCACGGCCAACGGCTATTTCGATGCGATGGATGCCGACGCCCGGTACGAACTCCGCCGGCAGTTGAATGCGCAGCGCACGGAGGATGTCCGAAACGGTTCGTATGCTCTGGCGGGCGGGGTGGTCGATCCGTTGCCGGAGGATGCGCCGCAGTTCGTGAAGGATTATTATGATTACTATAAGACGCCGCGCGGCTACCACGTACGTTCGCTCAATTCGAACGGCGGTTGGAACAGGACCTCTTCGCTGGCCTTCATCAATGCGTCGATACTGGCTTACAGCGACGAAATCCGTAGCGCCGTGTTGCTCGTTCACGGCGAGAAGGCCCATTCGCGTTATTTCAGCGAGGATGCTTTCAAAAAATTGAAAGGGGACAACAAGGAGTTGATGATTATTCCGGAGGCTAACCACACCGATCTGTACGACCGCGTGGGGGTGATCCCGTTCGATAAGATGGAAAGTTTTTTCCGGAAGGCGTTCGAATAATCCGGCTTTTTCCATTTACCCAAGGGTCTGTCTTTTAACGCAGAGACAGACCCTTGGGTATTTTAAGCGGCGAGAAAAATCCGCATCCGATAGAGCGGCCATGTAACGAGCCAGCACAACAACACCATCGTCAGCGACCACATCAACGAGGCTACCGAATCCGGCAGGTGGTAGCTGCGATAGAATCCGTACACCGCCTGTGTCACTCCCCATAGAGCCAACAGTTTGGCGGTTGCCGTCGAGAAGCAGTAGATGAAGAGCGAGTTGGTGCCCGCAATGGTGAAAAACTCGCACCACCCCTTTGCCTGCATATATTCGATGATGAACGAGAGCGCGCTCCAGATCATCATCGCCAGTCCCGACGTGAACAAGACGTAACTGATCGTCCACAATCCTCCGTCCATCGGATCGAACAGGCCGAACAGCCATCCCGTCCCGAAAGAGACCACTCCTGCGGTCATCAGGATGCTGATTCCGCCGCTCATCGTGTTCGGCCGGTCCATCGTTCTGCCCGCCAGATAGCCGATCAAAATCGTCGCCGTCATCGGAATGGCCGTCAGGAGTCCGTCTGTGTTTTCCCGGTCGAACACCGATCTTATCAGGTGGTTCGAGCCGAAGAGCGTTTCGTCAACCCTCGCCACCACCTCCGTCCCCGCCGAGTCGAGCAGAAACCAGTAACCTGCCAGCAGGATGATAATCGTCCCGAACAACGCCCGCCTCCGCGGCAGGTAAAGGGCGATCAGCGAAGCCAGAAGGTAGGTAACGGCGATTTGTTGCAAAACGCCCGGAAACCGAACGAAAACGAAATAGTCCTGAAACGGCAGCCAGTTGAGCCCGATGCCCAAAACGAACAGGACGATCGTCCGGTAGAGGATATGTCCGACTCGCCTCGATTTCGGATGCCGTTCGCCGAATCCGTAGCTCTCCCGATGCGTGGCGAACCACATCGCGCCGCCCATAATAAAGAGGAAAAATGGAAAGATCAACCCCGCCACGCCGATCCCCCTCTCCGCAACCTCCCCCGTCGTTGTCGACGCAGAGAGCAGGGCATAGGTCTCCTCTCCCGTCTGATTGCTCAGAACGATCATCAGCAGGATGACCATGCCGCGAAAGACGTCGAGTGAGAGAAACCTTTTCATGCGCCCGGGAAATGTCGGGAATTTATAATCTCGTAATGACTACCGTTATCGATTGCTCTGTTTCGTGGTAAAAGAGATAGGTCGCTGCGGGATTATGATCCAGCCGATCACATAAAGCAGGAACCCACCGCCGCCGAAGAGCAAGACCAAGGCGATCAGCCTGACAATAATAGGGTCGATCCCGAAATATTCGGCCAAACCGCCGCAGACGCCTGCGATCATTCGGTTCTTGCGACTGCGGTACAGCCGTTTCGGTTCGCTGGGTGCAGATGCCGTGTCCGGTTTCAACGCTCCGAACCGGTCGGGCGAACCTAAACGGTCTATCGCCATCCGTACCGTGTCCGTATCGACGACACCCGGATTCAGTTCGGCCAGTATGTCCGCCAGCCGACGTTCGATATCGGTTATCTCTTCCGGTCGTTCCAGTCGCATCTCGACCTGGCGCAGGTAATCGGACAAAGCATTGTACGCCGCTTCGTCGATCGTAAAAGAACGACTGTCTAAGCTGATTGTCAGGATCTTTTCCATGGTTTTCGAATGGGATTGTTCAGATTCAGGGTAAAGGTAATAAAAAATCGGTCGGTTTTTCCAAATTTATATAGAAAAACCGACCGACGAGGTAGATAAATATCCTGGTTAGAGGCTGTTCTTTGATTCGCAAACCGCCTCTTTATCGACCTTGCGGATCAAACCGGCCAATACGTTCCCCGGCCCGAGCTCGGTGAACGACGATGCGCCGTCGGCGAGCATGTTTTTCACCGTCTGCGTCCAGCGCACCGGCGCCGTCAGCTGGGCGATCAGGTTGGCTTTGATCTGTTCCGGATCGGTGTACGGTTTCGCGTCCACATTCTGGTAGACCGGACACACCGGCGTCGTGAATTTCGCCTCCTTGATAGCCGCTTCCAGCTCTACCCGTGCCGGTTCCATCAGCGGCGAGTGGAACGCTCCGCCGACGCTCAGTTTCAGCGCGCGTTTCGCCCCCTTGGCCGTCAACTGTTCGCACGCTTTGTCGATCCCCTCGATCGATCCCGAGATGACTAACTGGCCCGGGCAGTTGTAGTTCGCCGCCACGACCACCTCCGGAATCGCAGCGCAGACCTCTTCGACCACCTCGTCCGGCAGTCCGATGATCGCAGCCATGGTCGAAGGCTGCAATTCGCAGGCCTTCTGCATCGCCTGCGCCCGTTTCGAAACCAGCTTCAGCCCCTCTTCGACGCTCAGCGCTCCGGCCGCCACCAGTGCGCTGAATTCGCCCAGCGAGTGTCCTGCGGTCATCTCCGGCTTGAAATCCGGCAGCGATTTGGCCAGAATCACCGAGTGGAGGAAAACGGCCGGTTGAGTCACCTTGGTCTGCTTCAGCTCGTCCGCCGTCCCGTTGAACATGATGTCCGTAATGCGGAATCCGAGTATTTCGTTGGCCTTCTCGAACAGTTCTTTGGCGGCCGGCACCGTGTCGTAGAGCTCTTTGCCCATGCCGGTGAACTGTGCTCCCTGGCCGGGGAAAACGTATGCTTTCATGCTTTTTCGGTTTAATGTGGTTACAAATATAGCGGTTTTTTGGCAATGTCGTTTTCGGTGCCGTTCGTGGCCCGGATATTGAAAGGGAATCCCGAAAAAAAGCTATCTTTGCCAATTAGAAAAACGTCAGCCCATGAAACGACTCTTTGCCGTAATCGCATTGTTTTCCGTGGCTTACGGCTCTCAGGCCGGACCGAAAGGATACCCCGCTCCGTATGTTTTGTCGCAGGGGCAGGAGTTGCCGCGCTCGGTCTTCGTGAGCTATCGGAGTGCGGCGCATGCGTTCCGAAACGACTTCGACAGTTCGCAATATTTCGTCGGGTTGAACGGCGAGTGGAGCTTCCGGTTCTTCGGCTCAATGGCGGAGGTGCCGGGCGAGGTCGGAGGCGACGGCGATACGCTGGAAAAACTGATCGAGAGCTGGCCGCGGGTGACTTTGCCCGGGGCGTGGGAGCTGGCGGGACACGGAGGCGAGGGCAGCGCGGTTTTTGCCTCCCGAGCATACGATTTTGCGACTTCAGCCAGAGAGGTGCGGCCGCCGTTCGTGCCGGACGGAGCGGTGGGGGTCTATATTCGGAAGTTTACGGTGCAGTTCGACCTGTTCGACAAGGCGCATTTTCTGCATATCGGAGCGGTCAGGGCCGGGGCGCGGGTCTTTGTCAATGGCAACGAGGTGGGGTTCAGTTGCCGCGATTCGAAGAATCCGGTGGAATTCGATGTCACGAAATATGTGAACGAGGGACGGAACTGGGTGGCGATCGTGGTGCCGCGGTGGACGCCGGCGAGCTATCTGGAGGATTGGGAGGGATGGCGGTTGGGAGGGATCAATCGGGATATCTTCCTGTTCGCTCAGCCGAAAATCCGGATGCGGGACTATCTGGTACAGACGACGCTCGATCCGAGCTATACCAACGGTCTGCTGGAGACGGCGATGCTGTTGAAAACCCAGCTGCTCAATCCGTTTTCGGTGACGGTCTATTACGACCTGTACGATCCGGAGGGGAAGCGGGTGAACAGCGATTTCCGCGATGTGGAGATGGGGATGCGGCTGGAGGATACTGTCCGTTTTACGGCCTCGATACCGAACGTGCGGAAGTGGACGGCGGAGGAGCCGAATCTCTATACGATTCTCTATCGCATCAAGCGTGAGGGACGGTTTACCGAATATGTGGCGTGCCGGGTGGGGTTCCGGACGGTCGAGACGCAGGGCGAGCGGTTGCTGGTGAACGGTGTTCCGGTGATGTTCAAGGGGGTGAACCTCGCGGAACATTCGGTTTCGACGGGGAATTACGTGGATACGACTCTGATGCGGGCGATGTTGCGGGAGATGAAACGGGCCGGGGTCAATGCCGTTCGGACGGACGGCTATCCGATGCCTTACAGCTTCTATCAGTTGTGCGACGAGTTGGGGTTCTATGTCTGCGATGTGGCGGATATAAACACTTGGGGATTAGGGACGCGGCGGAGCAAGGGGGGGAATGTGACGAACGATCCGGCGTGGCGCGAGGCGTATTTGGCGCGGATCGAGGCGATGTACGAACGCAACAAGAACTACCCGTCGGTGGTGATGTGGTCGTTGGGCGACCGGTCGGGGAACGGATATAATATGTATCAGGGCTACCTGATGCTCCGGGCGAAGGATCGGACGCGGCCTATTGTTTATAATGGTGCGGGGGCGGAGTGGAATACGGATGTCTATTGTCCGGACTATCCGGAATCGACTCGAAACGAGTCGGGACGGCCGTTCATTCCGTCGCGGACGACGGCCGGAGTGACGGATTGGTGGACGAAGCCGGGTTTGCAGGGGGCTTTTCTGGAGCGTTGGAACGATCTTTCGCTGGAGGCAGAGGTGCCGGGCGGGAAATATTTTTTGGCGGATGACTATCGGCGGGTTTCGCTGGCGGACGGGACGGTGGATTTGCCGGCGATGGAACGGAACGAGGCTTTGAGGCGGATCTTTGCGAATGTGGCGATTTCACAGGTGGATAACGGCCGGGGAATTTATCGGTTCGAGAATCGGATGCAGTTTGTCGATTTACGGGACTTTCCGATCGAATATCGCCTGACGGCGGGGGGCAAGGTGCTCCGTTCGGGAGTTTTCCGGGTGTCGGCGGCGCCGGGAAAGGCGATCGACGCGGTGATTCCGGGAGTCGGTGGAGTGAATAAGGATCGTAAACTGGTCATCACGGTCGGAAATATCGCCTGTGCCGAATTTTAATGTTTTGCAATTCTTTGTCTGTTCTTTGGCTACGAGCTGGAACTGCCGCTTTCTTGTAAGAAAGCGGCGCAAAGAACTTTCGTGATAGCTACGCTACGCCTTAGGCTCCGCAGTCCTCATTCTTTGCAAGTCTGTCGGGCTGGGGTTTCGGCGAGCGCGCTTTAGGTATTATGCCCATTATTAGCGCGCTGCGCCGGAAAACCCCAGCCCAACGAACCAACCGAGATTTGGGTCGCCGGCAGCTTGAGGATGCGTTAGCATCCGTCGAAAGTCTTTTTGGTTCTTTTTGCCCGAAGGCTTCCTCGCGCTAACTCGGCATAGCCCGCAAGCGGTCTCTGCTCAAGTAACGCCGCTCGGTTCTTCAGAAAAAGAACAGTACCCTCCTTGTAGGCAGTGAATAGATAAAAAATACAAATAGAATTATGAATCGTTTGCGGACGATCTATTATTTGACCGTGTTGAGCTTGTTCACCGTGGTGATCTTTTCAGTGTTCTCTGCCGTGTGGCTGCTGACCGTCCTGTTCGACCGGGATCGGGTGGTGTGTCACCACGTGTCGCGGTTCTGGTCGATGATGATTTACCGGCTCAGTCCGTGGTGGAAAGTGGAGGTGACGGGGTTGGAGAATGTCATTTACGGGCGTCCGTATGTCGTGGTCTCCAACCATCAGGCGATGCTCGATATACCGCTTTTATACGTTTTGCCGTTCAATTTCAAGTGGGTATCGAAACGGGAAGTATATAAGATACCGGTTTTCGGTTGGGTGCTGTGGATGCACGGTGACGTGGCGATCGAACGGGGAGCTTCGGCGGCGGCCAAGGCGATGATGGCCAAGTGCGAAGCCTATTTGCGACGCGGAGTGAGCGTTATTATGTTTCCCGAGGGGACGAGGACGAAGACCGGGCAGGTGAACGCTTTCAAAGAGGGGGCGATGCGGCTGGCGCAGGAGAGCGGCGTGGACATCCTGCCGGTGGTGATCGACGGAACCTACGACGCGTTCGATCATTTGGGGATTGCGGCGCCGCATACGTTTCGGGTGCGGATTTTGCCGGCTATCGGCGCGAACGAAGTCTCGTGCACCTCGACACGGGAGCTGCGGGATACGCTCAATACGCTGATGTGCGATACCCACAAGGAGATCGCGCCGCGACATTATCGGAAGAAAGATCAATCAGTAGGAGAATAAAATTAGGAGATGACAGCAGTGCAAGAGGCAGTGAACGACTATTCGGAGGAGCATATTCGGACGCTCGACTGGAAAGAGCATATCCGGCGGCGACCGGGGATGTATATCGGCAAACTCGGCGACGGATCGCAGCCGGACGACGGGATCTATATCCTGATCAAAGAGGTGCTCGACAACTCGCTGGACGAGTACATGATGGGTTTCGGGAAGCAGATCGAAATCTGGGTGGAGGATGCGGCCGTAACGATTCGGGACTACGGTCGCGGGATTCCGCTCGGGAAGCTGGAAGAGGTGGCTTCGAAAATGAATACCGGGGCGAAGTACGACTCTAAGGCTTTCAAGAAGTCGGTCGGGCTTAACGGGGTGGGGATCAAGGCCGTGAATGCCTTGTCTTCGACCTTTACGATAACCAGTACGCGGGATGGGGAGGCCAGGACGATCGAGTTCCAGGCGGGCTCTAAAGTCGGGGAGCATACCGATTCGACCGGCGAGAAAAACGGAACGCGGGTGCGGTTCGTGGCGGACACGACTGTGTTCGGGGATTATCGCTACAATTTCGAGTTTATCGAGACGATGCTCCGGAACTACACCTACCTCAATGCGGGTTTGGTCATCAAGTTCAACGGGGTGCCGTATGTGTCGAAAAACGGGCTGCTCGATCTGCTGAACGAGAGCGTCGGAGGCGAGTTTCTCTACCCGGCGATTCACCTCTCGGGGGACGATATCGAAGTCGCGATGACCCACGGGACGGGATACAACGAGACCTACTATTCGTTCGTGAACGGGCAGCATACCACGCAGGGAGGGACGCACCAGGCGGCTTTCCGCGAGGCGGTGGTGAAGACCGTGCGGGAGTTCTATAAGAAAGACTTCGACGCGTCGGACATTCGGACTTCGATTATCGCCGCCGTCAGCGTCAAGGTCGAAGAGCCGGTTTTCGAGTCGCAGACCAAGACCAAACTGGGGTCAAAAGAGATGGGGCCGGAGGGGCCGACGGTGCGGAATTTCGTGGTCGACTTCCTGAAAGAGCACCTCGATAATTACTTGCATAAAAACCCGGAAACGGCTGATATACTGCTGAAAAAAATTCAGGAAGCGGAGAAGGAGCGAAAGGCGATCAGCGGGATTCAGAAGAAGGCGAGGGAGTTTGCCAAAAAAGTCTCGTTGCACAACAAGAAGCTGCGGGACTGTCGGATTCATCTGGGAGATAAGAACGAGCGGGCGGAGGAGAGCTCGATTTTCATCACCGAGGGGGACTCGGCCAGCGGGTCGATCACCAAGAGTCGGGATGTCAATACGCAAGCGGTGTTCAGCTTGCGGGGGAAGCCGTTGAATACCTACGGATTGACCAAAAAAATCGTCTACGAAAACGAGGAGTTCAACCTCTTGCAGGCGGCGTTGAACATCGAGGAGGATATGGACAACCTGCGGTACAACAAGGTGATTATCGCGACGGATGCCGATGTCGACGGAATGCACATCCGGCTGTTGTTGATCACCTTCTTCTTGCAGTTCTTTCCGGATATCATCCGGGGCGGGCACCTTTATATTTTGCAGACGCCGTTGTTCCGGGTGCGGAACAAGAAAGAGACGCGGTATTGTTATACCGAGACCGAGCGGCAGCAGGCGATCGCGAAGCTGGGAGCCAATCCGGAGATCACCCGGTTCAAAGGGCTGGGGGAGATTTCTCCCGATGAGTTCAAGGAGTTTATCGGCGAAGGAATTCGGCTCGAAAAGGTGCGGCTGACCAAGGGAGATCCGATCTCGGAGCTGCTGGAGTTCTACATGGGGAAAAATACGCAGGAGCGGCAGGATTTCATTATTGACAACCTGAAGATCGAGGAGGATTTGGTCGAGGAGTTGGAAAATGCACAGGAACTGACTGAAGCGATTTAAAAGATAGATTACGGAAAAGGGTTATAGATGAGCGAGATAGAAGAAAACGAAACGATTGTCCCGGTAGACGCGGCCGCAGCTTCCGAAGTTGCGGAACAGGGGGCTGGGAGTAAGTATGCGCGGCTGACCGGAGAGGCGGTGGCCCATCGGCTGACGGGGATGTATAAGGACTGGTTCCTGGATTACGCATCCTATGTGATCTTGGAACGGGCCGTGCCCCACTTGGACGACGGCTTGAAGCCGGTGCAGCGGCGGATTTTGCACTCCATGAAGCGGATGGACGACGGCCGGTATAATAAGGTGGCCAATATCATCGGTTTCACCATGCAGTTCCACCCGCATGGTGATGCCTCAATTGGGGATGCTTTGGTGCAGCTGGGGCAGAAGGATTTGCTGGTCGATACGCAGGGGAACTGGGGGAATATCCTCACGGGGGACAGTGCGGCGGCGCCGCGGTATATCGAGGCGCGATTGTCGAAACTGGCGCTGGATGTGGTGTTCAATCCAAAGACCACGGAGTGGATGCTGTCGTACGACGGGCGGAATCAGGAGCCGGTGACGCTGCCGGTGAAGTTTCCGCTGCTGTTGGCGCAGGGGGTCGAAGGGATTGCCGTGGGGCTGGCTTCCAAGATACTGCCGCACAACTTTATCGAGCTTTTAGAAGCTTCTGTCGCCTATCTTAAAGGCGAGGAATTTACGCTTTATCCCGATTTTCCGACCGGCGGTTTGATCGACTGTTCGCGGTACAACGACGGGATGCGCGGCGGGGCGGTCAAAGTGCGGGCGAGGATTACGAAACTGGATAAAAAGACTCTGGTAATCAGTGAAATTCCGTATGGGAAGAGCACCTCGACCGTGATCGACTCGATTCTCAAGGCCAATGAGAAAGGGAAGATCAAGATCAAGCGGGTGGACGACAATACGGCGGCCAATGTCGAGATTGTGGTTCATCTGTCGGGCGATGTGTCGCCGGACAAGACCATCGACGCGCTGTATGCCTTTACGGATTGCGAAGTCTCGATCTCTCCGAACGCTTGTGTGATCGAGGATAAAAAGCCGTTGTTTATCGGGGTGAGCGATATGTTGCGGCGGTCGGTGGGACATACAAAGGGGCTTTTGAAACGGGAGCTCGAAATCCGGCTCGGCGAGTTGAACGAGGAGTGGCACATGTCGTCGTTGGAACGGATTTTTATCGAAAATCGGATTTACAATTCGATCGAAGAGTGTACGACGTGGGAAGGGGTGCTCGAAACGATCGACCGCGAGTTGACGCCGTTCAAGGCACAATTGAGGCGGGAGGTGACGCGCGAGGACATCGTTAAGCTGACGGAGATCAAGATCAAGCGGATTTCGCGATACGATGCTTTCCGGGCCGATGAACAGATCCGGAATATCGAGGCGGAAATTGCTGAAGTGGAACATCACTTGGCGACGATAACGGATTATACAATTGCGTATTATCAAAATATTTTGAAGAAGCATGGCAAGGGGCGGGAGCGGAAGACCGAGATTCGGAGTTTCGATACGATCGAAGCGGCTAAGGTGGTGGTGGCCAATGCCAAACTGTATGTCAATCGGGCGGAAGGTTTCTATGGGATCGGAGCCGGGATGAAGAAAGAGGAGTTCGTGTGCGACTGCTCGGACATCGACGACGTGATTATCTTCAATAAGCAAGGTAAGTACGTGATTACCAAAGTGTCGGAGAAGGCGTTTTTCAGCAAGAACATCCTCTACATCGGGGTGTTCAAGCGGAACGACGATCGGACGATCTACAATGTGCTCTATCGGGATGGGCTGAAGGGAGCGATTATGATGAAACGGTGCGCCATCAAGGGAATTACGCGCGATCGCGAGTACGACATCACGAAAGGGGAAGCGGGGAGCGAGGTGCTCTATATGAGCGTCAATCCGAACGGAGAGGCGGAGACTTTGAAAATCTATTTCAAACCGCGGCCGCGGCTGAAGAAGTTGATTACCGACCTCAATTTCGGCGATTTGGTGATTAAGGGACGGCAGTCGCAGGGGAATCTCTTTTCGCGCTATGCGATCCACAAGATTGTCATGAAAGAGCGGGGCGCTTCGACTTTGGGGGGCCAGAATGTCTGGTTCGACCACGATATCAACCGCCTCAATACGGAGGAGCGCGGCGAGTTGTTGGGTGAATTCGTGGGCGACGACCGGTTGGTGGTCTTTACCAAAGATGCGCAGTATTATACCTCCAATTACGATCTGGGGCAGCATTTCCCTGAGAATCTGCTTTTTGTCGAAAAGTACGATCCGGAGAAGATCTATACGGTGGTGTATATCGATCGAGAGCAGGGATTGCACTACATCAAACGCTTCCAGGCGGAGCAGTGCGATCAGCGTCCGCAGCAGTTTGTCGAGCCTGAAAACGAGTTCGTTACGTTGAATGGCGATAAATATCCGGTGGTGAAGCTGCAATATGGCGGCAAGTACAACGAGCGCTCTCCGGAGGTGGTGGATGCCGATGAATTTATCGGCGTGAAGAGCCATCGGGCGAAGGGAAAGCGGCTTTCGAACCTGACTTTGGCCGAGGTGGTTTGGTTGGAGCCTTTACGGAAAGAGCCGGAAACGGATGCTGCTGCGATGGAGTCCGTCGCAACTACGGTCACCGATGTGGAGGTAGAGGGTGAAGAATCCGTTTCTCTTGGAGAGGATAATCAACTGGAACTGTTTTAATTGTCATTTTTGAGAGATGTTGATTTTCCTGATCGGTTTTATGGGGAGCGGAAAGACGACGCTCGGGCGACCGCTAGCGAGTCGGTTGGGGTACGATTTTATCGATCTCGACAAGGCGATCGAGGCGGGAGAGGGGCTGACGATCGGGGAAATTTTCGCGACGCGGGGAGAGGAGCGGTTTCGGGAGTTGGAGCGTGTTTATTTGCAGGAGATTCTCGCCAATAAGCGAGATGCTGTCATCTCTACCGGAGGTGGAACGCCGTGTTTTAACGGGAATATGGAGGCGATGAATGCCGGCGGGGTGACGGTTTATTTGAAATTGGCTCCGGCAATGCTGGCCAATCGGTTGGCTGCGGCGAAAGTTTGTCGTCCGCTTTTGGCGGGCAAGTCGCCGGAGGAGCTTTTGCAGTATGTTTCCGACACCTTGGCGGTGCGGGAGGCCTATTATGAGCAGGCCAATGTGGTGGTGGCGAATCCGTCGCGCGATGTGGGGAGGCTGGTGGATTTTTTAAAACCTTATTTGATTCATTTTTAGTCTATCCGGATGGGAAACCTGAAGCATTACTTCTCTTTGGTGAAATTCGCACATACGGCGTTTGCGTTGCCGTTTGCGTTGATCGGCTATGTTTTGGGGGTGTTGGAAAGGGGTTTCGATTTTTGGATTTTGGTGGGAATATTGGCCTGCATGGTCTTTGCCCGGAATGCGGCGATGGGGTTCAACAGGCTGGTGGACAGGCGCTTTGATGCCCGGAATGAACGAACAGCGAAGCGGGAGATTCCGGCCGGAAAGATCAGTGCAAGGGCGGCGGGGTGGTTTGTGATTCTCAATGCGGCGGCTTTTATAGTCGTTGCCGCGACGTTTAATCGATTGACTCTCTGGCTTTCACCGGTGGTGTTGCTGGTGGTGCTCGGGTATAGCTATACCAAGCGATTTACGGCGTTGTGTCATGCGGTGTTGGGGTTGGGGCTGGCGATGGCGCCGTGCGGGGCGTATATCGCCGTGACGGGGACTTTGTCGATTGTTCCCGTATGGTTGTCCATTCTGGTATTGACATGGGTCACGGGCTTCGATATTATTTATGCGTTGCAGGATGTGGATTTCGACCGTTCGCAGCGATTGCACTCGATTCCGGCAGCGTTAGGTGTGCGGGGAGCGTTGTGGGTCAGTGTTTTGCTGCATGCGGTTACCGCGGCGATGGTGGCGGTGGTGGGATTTAGCTTGGGGGGAGGAATTTTGTATTGCATCGGAGCGGCGATTTTTCTTGCATTATTGCTCTATCAGCATCTCGTCGTGCGTCCGGACGATCTGTCGCGGATCGGGGCGATGTTCGGTATAACAAACGGCGTAGCGAGTATCGCATACGCCGTGTTCGTTATCCTCGGATTGTTCTTCAGAATATAAAGCGACAGTTTATTTCCTTCGGAACATCCACTTGAAAATCAGAATAAAAATCAATATCGAAGAGGCACAGAGCAGGAACTTCGCATATCCTAAGTCGGAGCGCGTATTGATCAGCAAGACCGAGCCGATGAACAATCCGACGAGGATCAAGGCGTAGGCCATCCTGAACCCGACGTTCCGCACCGCCTTCTGTAACATCTCGCTGTTTTCGAAGCGGATGTTGTGGCGTATCTCTCCCTGTTTCAGCTTATAGAGGATTTCACTGATGTCGTTCGGCAGGTTGGAGGCCAGACTGGCATAGTTTTTCAAGGTCTGATACAGCTCTCCGGCCAGCTTGCGGGGCGAGAAGCGATTCATAATGACATCCTTGGCATACGGCGCAATCAACGGCGTGAACGGAATGTCCGGATCCAGCTTTTCGGCCACTTTTTGAATGGTTGCTAAAGACTTGACCAGCATAAAGATACCGCCCGGTATCTGAAGCGAAAATTTCGTAATCAGGTTGATGCACTGCTGGATCATCGCCGCATAATCGAGCTTTTCGATCGCGACGTGGCTGTACTGTGCGATCATCTGCTGGAGGCTGAATATCAGTTCGTCGCGTTTTTTGAAGAAGCGCACGTTGCACAACGAGATCAAGGCATCCGCCACCGTAGCCGGGTCGCGCCGCACGAAGCCGATCGAAATGTTGGCCAGAAAATCCATGTCCCGTGGTGTCAGCGCCCCGACCATCCCGAAGTCGATGAATGCGATAACATTGTTCGGCAGGATAAAGATGTTGCCCGCATGCGGATCGGCGTGGAAAAACCCGTGGCGCAGAATCATCGTCAGAAGGGCATTCGCTCCGTTCAATGCAATCTGTTGCGTATCCAGTCCGTTGGCTTTCAGCACCATCGGATCGTCCGGCGTGATACCCGTCACCCGCTCCATGACGAGCAGTCGGCGGGTCGTATATTCCGTATAGACTTTCGGAATGTAGACTGTCAGGTCGTTTTCGAACATCTGCCGGAAGCGGAGGATATTGGCCGCCTCATAGTTGTAGTCCAGCTCGTGCAGGATACTCTCTCCGAATTCGTCCACCACGCCGACGATGTCGAGCGCGGCCATTTCCGGATAGTTCTTGGCCAGTTTGGCCGCCAGAAAACGCATGAGGTAGAGGTCGAGCTTGATCTTCTGCTCGATTTTCGGACGCCGTATCTTGACGATCACCGGTGTCCCGTCCGTCAGCGTCGCGCCGTAGACCTGTCCGATCGAAGCCGAAGCCATACAGGTGTCGTCGAACGTGGCGAACACCTTCTCGATCGGCACCCCCAATTCGTCTTCGATCAGGCTGCGGGCCTGTCGGTCGTCGAACGGCAGGGCGCGGGACTGCAATTTTTTCAACTCGCTCCGAAACCGTTCCGACACGACGTCCGGTCTGTCGGCCAGAATCTGACCGAACTTGATGTAGGTCGGCCCGAGGTCCTCGATCGTCAGCCGCAGCCGCTCTTCGGTCGTATAGACCGGTTTCGACTTCCGGATGCGCCGTTTGCGGATGCGTCGCCCGATCCAGGAACGGGCGATGAGCTCGTCGAAACCCTGTCCGATGATGATTCCGGTGATTTCGCCGGCCCGCTTGATTTTCAGGTAGCCTACGTAGAGATTGGTCGGTTTCATCGATCGGAGAGTTTTTCCAGATTCGCATTGAGTTTATCGATAGCGGCCGTCAGCCGGTCGATCTTTTTTTCCAGTTCGCCGTCGGCCGTCCGATGATCGGACGTGAGTTGTTGGAAAAAGAGTTGCTGGTCGAGCATGTCCACCAGCTGGTCGATTCCGCCCGCTACCTTCTGGGCGGTTTTGGGGGAGGTGCCGACTTTGTCTTCGATCAGTCCGCTGACCCGATCGACGAATTTTTCGCGGTCGCTGGCCGCAGCGGCGATGGCGGCGCGCAGCAGGACGTTCAATGCCTGATTCATATCGTTTGGTTCTTTTTTCGAAATATATAATTAAAGTGCCGAACTCTCGAGAAGAAGAATTCTTTGCCTCTTTCTTCTGCAAATATCGGGCAAAATTGTTCACCGTACCGCTGTCGAGGGAGCAGATTTTGTCCGAATCGAACGATTTGGCGGAAAATTTGCTAATTTAGCCAGCATGGACTGGTGGAGTATCCTCATATACGCGTTACTGGTATCCTACTTTTTGCTGGTTATCGCGACGGTATTCACCGTGTTGCACGAGCGGCGCGATCCGATTCGGGCTTTGTCGTGGATCGCCGTGGTGATTCTTCTGCCGTTTGTCGGCATCGGCCTCTTCGTCTTTTTCGGCCAGGACTATCGCAAACAGAAAATCTTCAACCGCAAGGAGATCAAAGACCTCAAGCAGTTCGAACACCTGAGCTATAGGCAGCTGCGCGAGATGGACAACTTTTCCAATCCGGTGGTAGCGGCGAACCGGGAAATCATCACGCTGTTGCTCAATAACAACAAATCGCTGTTGACGACCGACAATCGGCTGGAGGTGTTGAACGACGGCGAGGAGACCTTTTCATCGCTGATCGATGCCTTGCGACGGGCCGAATCATCGATCCATCTGGAATACTATATCTTCGAAAACGACGAATTGGGGGGCGAAATCGTCGAGATTCTGAAAGCGAAGGCCCGGAGCGGGGTGGAGGTGCGGTTCATTTACGACGACGTAGGGAGCTGGAACCTCAAGCGGCGCTTTATCCGTTCGCTGCGCGAGGCGGGGATACAGATTCACTGTTTCATGCCGGTCGTCTTTCCGTGGCTGACCAGCAAAATCAACTACCGAAACCACCGTAAAATCGTGGTGATCGACGGTCGGGTGGGGTACACCGGCGGGTTGAATATCGCCGACCGCTATCTGCACGGCACCAAATACGGCCCGTGGCGCGACACCCACCTGAAGATCGAGGGGGCGGCGGTACACATGTTGCAACTGACCTTCCTCACGGACTGGTATTTCGCCACCGGCATTCAGCTGCGGGACAAGGAGAAGTATCTCTCGCCGGCGGGAATGAACGCCGGAGAGACGGCGGTGCAGATCGCCACCTCGGGGCCGGACTCGGATTGGGCGACGATTATGCAGGCCTACTTCGCCGCTATCAACAAGGCGACGGATCATATCTACATCTCAACCCCGTACTTCATGCCCGGCGAATCGCTGCTGACCGCTTTGAAAGTGGCGGCCCTGAGCGGTATCGACGTGCGGATCATGCTGCCGTCGCGCTCGGACAGCAAGATCGTCTATTGGGCTTCGCGGTCGTACATCGCCGAGCTGCTGGAGGCGCGGATCAAGGTATATCTTTATACCGAAGGGTTCAACCACAGCAAAATCATGACCATCGACGACCACTTCAGCTCGATCGGGACGGCCAATATGGACAATCGGAGTTTCGAGGACAATTTCGAGGTGACGGCCATGATTTACGACTCGCGGGTGACGGATCAGATCGAGCGACGGTTCCTACAGGATCTGGAAGGGTGTGTGAAACTGACCCGAAAACACTGGGCGACCCGTCCGCGGGGCGAGATGCTCAAGGAGTCGGTGGCACGACTTTTCAGCCCGTTGCTGTAAGCGAAAAATTGGAGTATATTTGCCCCGTTATTTTTATTTCGCATGATGAAGAAAACATTGCTCTCTATCTGTTTTTGCGTGGCTGCGCTGAGCGGCGTGCGTGCCGCATCGCCCGTACAGTTCGGGGTGAAAGGCGGCCTGTTGATCAATAGCTCGGATTTGAAGTACACCTTTTCGTCGGCCGATCGGGATCGTTATTCCGAAAGCAGCACCAAGCCGGGGTTCGAAATCGGGCTCCAGGCGCGGGTGCGGCTTCCGCTGGGCTTCCTGATCCAGCCGGAGGTGGTCTACAGCCGTACCAGCGGATCGTTCCCGGTCGAAACGAAAGCAGCGGACGGAACTATTACGAACGATAAACTGAAAGTACGCTCCAACTGGATCGAAGTGCCGGTTCTGGTGGGATGGAAATTTTCGATCGTGCGGCTGATGGCCGGGCCGTCGTTCCGTTTTCCGATGGACGAGGTGATGAACGTCGGATTGAAAGAGACGAAAGTGGCTCCGCGACTCGATAACTTCGTGATGGGCTATCAGGCGGGTGTCGGGGTCGATCTCGGGCGATTGACCATCGATGCGCGGTATTGCGGCAACTTCTCGAAAATCGCCAATCAGCAACGGGGAGCGGAAGATTATATCTCCGGGCTGAAGGTCAAGGAGCAGAAAGTGGCGATTTCGATCGGCTATATGATTCTGAAATAGAGCTTTTTCTGGTTTTATGGGCGAAAAGATCATAGACCTCGACGGAACGATCGACCCGGCGGATTTTTACGGGGCGGCGGATGTCAATTTCCATCGTCTGGTGGGAAAGTTCCCCGAATTGAAAATCGTGGCGCGGGGCGGGACGTTGAAGTTACTGGGGTCGGAGGAGCAGATCGTCCGTTTCGAAGAGCGGTTTGCGCAGTTGGTCGCCTATTTTCGGCGCTATGGGCATCTTTCGCCGGAGGTGCTGGATCAGATTTTCGATGTGCCGACAGTCGATCGGCGTCCTGTGGCGGGAGAGGGCGATACGGCGGCGGGGACGGAGGATGTCATCGTCTATGGGAACAACGGAAATATCGTTCGTGCCCGGACGACCAACCAGCGGAAGTTGGTGGAGCTGTATGCGAAAAACGACCTCCTGTTCGCCGTCGGGCCGGCGGGGAGCGGGAAAACCTATACGGCGATCGCGTTGGCGGTGCGTGCCTTGAAAAATAAGGAGGTGCGGCGGATTATCCTGACCCGTCCGGCGGTGGAGGCGGGCGAGAAGCTGGGCTTTTTGCCGGGGGATATGAAGGAGAAACTCGATCCTTACTTGCAGCCGCTGTATGACGCCCTGAACGACATGATTCCCCCGAAAAAGTTGCAGGACTATATGGCCGAGGGGATTGTGCAGATTGCGCCGCTGGCCTATATGCGCGGACGGACGCTGGACAACGCCTTCGTGATTCTGGACGAGGCGCAGAACACCCTGTTGTCGCAGATCAAGATGTTTCTGACCCGGATGGGGCGCAATGCGAAATTTATCGTGACCGGAGATGTCACGCAGGTCGATTTGCCCCATCAGGGAGATTCGGGGCTGATGCCTGCCATCGGAATGCTGCGCGGAATCAAGGGAATCGGGGTCGTGGAGTTCGACAAGCAGGATATCGTGCGGCACGAATTGGTCAAACACATCGTGCAGGCGTTCGAGAAACACGGGGCGCCGCGGGATTGATGCGATAAGAGACACATACTAAATTTCACATAGTCATAAAAATGGCGAAAGCATTGGTAAAGACCGATCTGCACTTCGACGGTCAGAAATCTTTGTACGAAGGCAAAGTGCGCGATGTGTACGACATCGACGACAAATATTTGGCCATGGTCGTTACCGACCGCATTTCGGCGTTCGACGTGGTGCTTCCGAAAGGGATTCCGTTCAAGGGGCAGGTGTTGAACCAGATTGCGGCCAAGGCGTTGGACGCGACGACCGATATTTGTCCGAACTGGAAGATCGCTTCGCCCGATCCGATGGTGACGGTGGGGTACAAATGCCAGCCGTTTGCCGTGGAGATGATCGTCCGGGGTTATTTGACGGGGAGTTCGTGGCGGGATTACAAGGCCGGGGCCCGGTCGATCTGCGGAGTGCCGCTGCCGGAGGGGATGCGCGAACACCAGAAATTCGAGAAACCCATTATCACGCCGACTACGAAAGCGGAGCTGGGGCTTCATGACGAGAATATTTCGAAAGAGGATATTATTGCCCGGGGACTGGTTTCGGCGGAGGATTATGCGGTGCTCGAAAAATATGCCATGCAGCTCTTCGAACGCGGGACGGAGATTGCGGCTCAACACGGTTTGATCCTCGTGGATACGAAGTACGAGTTCGGCAAGAAAGACGGCGAGATTTATCTGATCGACGAGGTGCACACGCCGGACAGCTCGCGTTATTTCTATGCCGACGGCTATCAGGAACGGTTCGACCGGGGCGAGCAACAGCGGCAGCTCTCCAAAGAGTTCGTTCGCGAATGGCTGATGGAACACGGGTTCCAGGGGCGCGAGGGGGATGTGATGCCGGAGCTGACGGACGCGTTCGTGGATAGCGTGAGCGAACGGTATATCGAACTGTACGAACACATTACGGGCGAGAAGTTCGACCGCGATGTGGAACCGGCTACGGAGGAGCGGATTGCGAACAATGTGAAGAATATGTTGGCGCGGCTGGTGTAGGGAGGTGCAGAGAAACGAAGCGCGGCTCTTTCCGTTATGGGAAGAGCCGCGCTGCATTTTGCAGGGTGCGAGACCCGCGAAATTACCGTTTCTCCAACGGACTGTATTCCGTCGCCGGTGCGACATTCTTATAGGCCGGCCGGATAATGCGCCGACTGTCGAAATTCAGCTCCTCTGTCCGGTGTGCCACCCATCCGGCGATACGCGACATGGCGAACAACGGGGTGTAGACCTCCCGCGGCAATCCGATCATGTCGTACACGAAGCCCGAATAGAAGTCCACATTGGCGCACACCTTTTTGTTCACCGAGTTGCCTTTGAACTCCATGAAGCTCTCCACGGCTAGCCGTTCGACGGATTCGAGAAAAGCGAACTCCTTCTCCCGTCCCTTCTCCTGGGCCAGCGAACGCGCCATCTCCTTGAGCAGCAGGGCTCGCGGATCGGAAATCGTGTAGACCGCATGTCCGATCCCGTAAATCAATCCCTTCTTGTCGTACACCTCCTTGCGCAGCATCCGCATCAGGTAAGCCTTGATCTCCGCCTCGTCCGTCCAGTCCGAGATCACCTCGCGCAAGTGGGTGAACATGTCGATGACCTGCAAATTGGCTCCCCCGTGCAACGGCCCTTTCAGCGAACCGATCGCTGCTGCGATCGAAGAGTAGGTGTCCGTCCCCGACGAGCTGGTCACCCGCGTCGTGAAGGTCGAGTTGTTCCCCCCGCCGTGTTCCGCATGCAGAATCAGGCACAAATCCAATACTTTGACATCCAGCGGTGTATATCCCTTCGACCCCTTCATCATGTAGATGAAGTTTTCGGCCAGCGAAAATCCCGGCTTCGGAATCCGGATGTGCAGCGATCCGCCGTTTTTGTTGTGGTTCATCGTATGGTAGGCATAAGCGATGATCGACGGAAACTTCGCGATCAGGTCAACCGACTGGCGCACCAGATTGTCGCGCGAGGTATCGTCCGGATTCTCGTCGAAAGCGTAGAGCACCAGCACCGACCGCGCCAGAATGTTCATGATGTCGTTCCCGTAGAGTTGCAGGATGTTCATCTTCGTCGCATGGCGCAAGACCATCTGTTCGTTCAGCAGGTTGGTGAAGGTGTCCAGCTCCTCCCTGTCCGGCAGGTAGCCCGAGAGCAGCAAAAATGCCGTCTCTTCATACCCCAGCCGTTGTTCGGCCTGTACGCCGTGCACGAGATCCGCCACGTCGATCCCCCGGTAGAGCAGTTTGCCGGGAATGGCTTTCAGGCCTTTGCCGTCGGCCAGCCGTTCGTAGCCCACCACGTCGCCGATGTTGGTCAAGCCGACCAGCACCCCCGAGTGATCCTCATTCCGCAGCCCGCGTTTCACGCCGAAGCATTTGAAGAGGTCGTTTTCGATCCGCGAAGTCTCCTTGACGGTTTCCGAGAGCTTGTATATCAGATAGTCTTTATTCATCTCCTTTGTCGTTAATTTTCGCGATCAACAGATCGGCAAATTCGCTGGTCGAGAGCCGGGTGCCGTTCTCCATAAAACGAACCAGATCGTAGGTCGCTTTTCCCTCGACGAACGCGCTCTCCATCGCCCGTATAATAGCCTCTCCGGCCTCCGCCCATCCCATGTATTGGAGCATCATGACCGCCGAGAGCAGGAGCGAGCAGGGGTTGGCCTTGTTCTTCCCAGCATGGATCGGCGCCGTCCCGTGCGTGGCCTCGAAAATGGCATGTCCCGTGGTGTAGTTGATGTTGGCCCCCGGCGCAATCCCGATGCCGCCGACCATGGCGGCCAGCTGATCTGAAATATAGTCCCCGTTCAAATTGAGTGTGGCGATCACCGAGAACTCCCGCGGCTTGAGCAGCGTCCACTGTAGGAAAGCGTCGGCAATGGCATCTTTGATAATGACTTTGCCCGCGTTCACAGCCACCGTCTGAGCCGTATTCGCAGCCTCTTCCCCTTCCGCTTTCTTAATCCGTTCCCACTCGGCCCAAGTGAAGGTCTGTCCGCCGAACTCCCGTTCCGCCAACTCGTACCCCCAATTCTTGAAGGAACCCTCGGTGAACTTCATGATATTCCCCTTGTGCACCAAAGTCACTGACGGCAGGCGATGGTCGATCGCATACCGAATCGCCGCCCGCACGAGCCGTTCCGTCCCCTCCCGGGAGACCGGTTTGATGCCGAACGACGAACTCTCCGGAAAGCGAATCTTCCGAACCCCCATCTCGTTGATCAGAAATTCCCGCAACCTGATCGCCTCCGGCGTTCCCGTCTGCCATTCGATTCCGGCGTAAATATCCTCCGTATTCTCCCGGAAAATCACCATGTCGACATCCTGCGGTCGCTTGAGCGGTGTCACGACTCCCTGGAAATAACGGGTCGGGCGCTGGCAGACGTACAAATCGAGTTCTTGTCGCAAAGCGACGTTCAACGACCGAATCCCTCCGCCGATCGGCGTGGTCAGCGGCCCTTTGATCCCCACGAGGTACTCTCGAAAAATCTCCAGCGTCTCAGCCGGGAGCCATTCGCCCGTTTGGTCAAACGCCTTTTGACCAGCCAGCACCTCCCGCCACTCGATCTGCCGTTGCCCGCCGTAACAAGCCGCGACCGCCGCGTCGACTATTCGCCGCGTCGCCGGCCAGATATCCACTCCGATGCCGTCCCCCTCGATAAAAGGAATGACCGGTTTGTCCGGCACCTCCAAAACTCCGTTGCTGATGGTGATTTTATTCATTATGCGTTCGTTTTTTTGCTCAGTAAGTTGAGTGCGCTCCCCGCCCGGAACCAGGCGATTTGCAGCTCGTTATAAGTATGTTCGGCCTCGAAACTTTCGGTAGTCCCGTCCGCGTGTTGCAACACGACGGTCATCGGAACCCCCGGTGCAAAGTCTTTCAGGCCGAGTATCGAAATCGTATCGTCTTCCCGTACCTTCTCCCAGTCCGCCTTATGGGCGAAAGTCAAGGCCAGAATGCCCTGTTTCTTGAGGTTGGTCTCGTGGATCCGGGCGAACGACTGCGCCAGCACCGCTTTTACCCCCAAAAACCGAGGCTCCATCGCCGCATGCTCCCGCGACGAACCCTCGCCGTAGTTTTCCTGCGCCACCACGATGCTTCCCACCCCCTTGGCCTTATAGTCCTTCGCTACGGCCGATACCTTGTCGTATGTCTGCCCCGGTAGAGTCGGATTCAATACGCAGTTCACCGCATCCCGTCCCTCCGTCGCGAAAGCGTTGGTCGCCCCCATCAATAAGTTGTCCGAAATGTTTTCGAGGTGCCCGCGAAACCTGAGCCAGGGCCCGGCCATCGAGATATGGTCAGTGGTACACTTTCCCCGCGTTTTGATCAGCAGTCGCAGCCCCTCGAAATCTTCTCCGTTCCATGCCGCGAACGGCTCCAGCCGTTGCAGCCGTTGAGAATCCGGCGCGATAACCACCGTCACATCCGTCCCGTCCGCCGCCGGTGCCTGATAACCCGGGTCGTCCACTGCAAATCCTGCGGCCGGCAGCTCCCGGCCCGTCGGCGCATCCAGCCGCACTGCCTTTCCCTCCTTGTCGGGTATCGTGTCGGTCAGCGGGTTGAAGGTAATGCGTCCCGCAATCGTCATAGCCGTCACCACCTCCGGCGAGGCGATAAAAGCATGGGTTTTCGGATTTCCGTCGTTCCGCGCCGCGAAGTTCCGGTTGAAACTGGTGACGATCGAATTCGCCCGTGTCGAATCGTCCGTATGCCGTTTCCACTGCCCGATGCAGGCCCCGCACGCATTCGCCATGACGATGCCGCCGATCGCTTCGAAATCGCGCAACAGTCCGTCCCGCTCCGCCGTGTAGCGCACCTGCTCCGATCCCGGCGTCACGATGTATTGGGCCTGAACGGTCAAACCTTTCTCCGCCGCTTGTCGCGCCACCGACGCCGCCCGGGTCATGTCTTCGTAAGAGGAGTCGGTGCACGAGCCGATCAGTCCGACCTCCATCCGTTCCGGATAGCCCTTTTCGCGAGCCATACGCACGAATTCCGAGATCGGTGCCGCCGCATCCGGCGTGAACGGCCCGTTGATGTACGGTTCCAGCGTCGAAAGATCGATCTCGATCACCCGGTCGTAGTACCGTTCCGGATGCTCCAGCACCGTAGCGTCCGCTTGCAAACAACTTGCAGCCACTCCGTCGGCCAGCTCGGCCACGTCGCTCCGCCCGGTCGCCCGCAGGTAGTCGCCCATCCGTGCGTCGTACGGAAAGAGCGAGGTCGTCGCTCCCACCTCCGCGCCCATGTTGCAGATCGTGGCTTTCCCGGTCGCCGAGATGGTCTCCGTCCCCGGCCCGAAGTATTCGATAATGGCATTCGTCCCTCCTTTGACGGTCAGGATGCCTGCCAGCTTCAGAATCACATCTTTCGGCGATGTCCAGCCGCCCAGCCGCCCTGTCAGCCGCACGCCGATAATGCGCGGCATCTTCAACTCCCACGCCATTCCGGCCATCACATCCGCGGCATCGGCTCCGCCGACCCCCACGGCGATCATCCCCAGCCCGCCGGCATTCGGCGTATGCGAGTCCGTACCGATCATCATCCCGCCCGGAAAGGCGTAGTTTTCGAGCACCACCTGATGAATAATCCCGGCTCCCGGTCGCCAGAATCCGATTCCGTATTTGTTCGACACCGATGACAAAAAGTCGTAGACCTCCCGATTGACCTCCCGGGCAGTCGCCAAATCGACATCCGCTCCCCGGTCGGCCTGAATCAGGTGGTCGCAGTGCACCGTAGTCGGCACTGCCACCCGCTCGCGTCCGGCATTCATGAACTGGAGCAGGGCCATCTGTGCCGTGGCATCCTGCATGGCCACCCGATCCGGAGCGAAATGGACGTAGTCTTCGCCGCGTCGGAAAACCGGTCGCTGGGTATCGTCGGCGAGGTGCGTCAGCAGGATTTTTTCGGCCAGCGTCAGGGCATGACCGGTCGTCCGCCGCGCCCGATCGACTCCGTCGGGCATCGTGGCATACCGCCGCCGGATCATCTCGATGTCGAAAGTCATAGAAGGGTTATTAAAAATTTTTCGTAATTCCGTTTCCGAGCGCAATATACGAAAAACAGCGGGATTTACCCGCTGTTTTGTGAAAGGATGAACAGAATCGGTGGAATCTGTTAAATTATTCCAACACGAAGCGTACTGTGACATTCTGGTTCACCCGCACGTCGTTGAACCGGAGGTTCGACATGGCATCGTCCTGAACGGCATTTCCGGTCATCACCCCGGCAGCCTTACTGCGCAGCATGACGAGACCGGCTTCCGGAGCCGACGAGTAGGACTGAATGTAGATCGCCTTGCCGATCCGCTGTCCGAGCGCAGCAGCGAGTTCCGATGCGGTGATCTGAGCATTCCGCATCGCCTTGACACGAACCTGTGCCTGAAGCTCCCGCAAATCGCTGCGCGTGCTCTGGCTCAACGAGGCGTTCGATATGCCGTTCATCTGCAAAGCGTCGAAAACGGCTTCCACCTGATTCGGCTCGGTCAGCGTCAGGAGGTAGTTCTTGTATTGGTAGACATCTTTCCGTTTGCCGCTGGCATTGGACTGGCTGGTAATGACCAGTTGTTTTTTGATGTCCACTCCGGCAGCGTCGAGCGCCGTGGCCAACGACCGTTCCAGCTCGGCGATGGTGGTCTTCCCTTTGCTCGGTGCCTCCGAAATGCCGATTGCGATGCGGAACTTATTGGGCATCACCGCCGTATCGGCCGAACTGCTGATTTCGACATACGGAATCTGTTTGTCGAGGTCTGTTCCCTGGGCCCATGCGCTCCCGGCACCGATCATCAGGAGTGCCGAAGCGATAAAAAGCATTTTTTTCATGACTTTTATCCGATTAAGTATTTATGACTAGGTAGTTTCTGCAATAACCGTACCACACCGGCCGAAACCGCGAAAGCCGCTGCGGCGATCAACGGTATCTGGAGGTAAGGCGGCCATTCGACGTACTGTTTCACGAAATCGTATGCCACCTGTACGATAAAAAAGTGGCACAGGTAGATTCCGAAGGTCAGCGACGCCCACCGTCCGAGCCGGGCCTGCGTCCGCGGGTTCGAAATCCGAACCGTCTGTAAAGCCGTGAATACGCCGTAGGTCATCAAAAAGACGCTGAATCCGGTGAAAAACCACGGGATTTCGAGGTAGGCGTAGTCGGTCGGGAAGTAGCGCTGTGTCCAGATGAATCCGCCGCAGGTCAGGGCGTATCCCGTCGCAAAACAGATGGCCGATCGAATGCATATCTGTTTCTTAGACCGGCCGGAAGGGTAGAGGTTTAAATAGTGGGCCAAAATCAGGTATCCCAGAAAACCGCTGACATAGTAGAACGTCCCGAACGGGTTCCAGTCGCACTCGCCGAAAATACCGGTGTGTCCGTAGTTGCCGACGTAGCCGAAGAACGGGGCCAGAACCCGGATATAAGGAATAAAGAGGGTGAATCCCCAGAGGTACAGGAATCGTTTCAAGTCTTTCCGTGAGGCCTGCGCCACCCACGGCGAGACGATCGGCAGGATCAGGTAGAGCCCCGCCAACATATAGAGGTACCACAGCGGGGTGGTGACATAATTGAAGTTCAGCGGAAACGAGGCGATATAGTAAACGGCATTCGCCCCTTCGGCGTGTCCGTAGGCCCGGTAGAAAAGGGGTGTCAGCAGGCTCCAGAAGAGCAGCGGTACGAGTATGCGTCCCAGCCGCCGGCGATAAAAAGTTCCCATATCCGTCCGAACCGGCAGGAGTAGCACGCCGGAGATCATGACGAACAACGGTACGCAGGCGCGCATCAGGCTGCCCCAGCAGACGCCCGACAGAAAGGCTGTCCGGTCTTCATCGAAGCGGGCGACGAAGAAGTCGCCGCTGTGGGAAAAGACCACCATAAAGCAGGCCGCGATGCGCAGTACATCGAGCCACGGAATTCGGGTAAGAGAATTGTTTTGCATGGCAGACAAAGATAAATTTTTCCGCCGATAAGTTGGCGGTTTGGGCGAAAAGGGCTATTTTGCAGGGAAAAATCTTTTCCATGAAACTTTTCAACAGCGAGAACTGGACGCGCCGGACGGTGCTCGGGGGATTGGGTTGGGCTTATAGTGTCATGCTCTTTACCGAGATCGTCAATTATTTCGGGTTCGCTCAATCATCATATTGGCGATGGGAGGTAGTCGTCATCAAATTAGTTATTTGGACGCTCTTCGGTCTGACTTTCGGCCGGTGGCTCTTGCTGAAAATGAAAAGGCCGCTGGAACAGAAAAAGTAATCCGAAATCAACTTTGAAAAACGCATGATCCGATTTGAAAACGTATCGTTCGGCTACCGGAACGGATGGTTGTTCAGGGGGTTGAACTTCGAACTGCGTCGCGGGGCGATCTACGGTCTGCTGGGGAAAAACGGGGCCGGGAAGAGTACTTTGTTGAAGCTGACGGCGGGATTGCTGTTTCCGAAGGCGGGCGAAGTGTTGGTCTTGGGCCGGACGCCGAAACGGCGCGAACCGACCTTTTTGTCTCAGATTTTTCTGGTGCCCGAGGAGTTCGACCTGCCGCGGATGAATATGCGGGAATATGCCCGGGTGTACGGTTGCTTTTATCCCGATTTTTCGCATGAACAGTTGGCCGACCTGATGCGCGAGTTGGAGGTGTCGGAGACCCAGCCGTTTCATCGGATGTCGCTCGGGCAGAAGAAAAAGGCCTGCATCGCTTTTGCCCTTGCCTGCCGGACGCCGTTGTTGCTGATGGACGAGCCGACCAACGGGCTGGATATTCCGTCGAAGAGCGTTTTTCGGCGGGTGGTCGCTGCGGCGATGGACGAGGGGCGGACGGTGGTGATTTCGACCCATCAGGTGCGCGATCTGGATCGGTTGATCGACTCGGTGGTGGTGCTCGACGGCAGCGAAATCTTGCTGAACGCCACGACGGATGAGATTGCCCGGCGGTTGCAGTTCGTGCGGCTGGAGGAGAACGAGCCGGCCTTGTATGCCGAAGAGACCATTCACGGACGATGGGGAGTGCGACCGAACGAGGCGGGAGCGGATTCGCCGTTGGATATGGAGTTGTTGTTCAACGCTGCGGTTGCCAATCGCGAGGCGATTAAAAATCTTTTCAATCGGGGCTGAAACGTATGAAAGATTCATTTTCCTGGAGACGGCTGGGCCGGGTGGCTCGGGCCGAACTGGCGGGTGAGCGGCGCGCCTGGGGGCTGAGGCTGGGCGGTTGCCTGCTCTTTTGCCTGATGATCTATATGGCTTGGAACACCGATACGATTTTCGGACGCAAGGAGGTGCATGACATGTACGGCTATCTCGTGCCGCGGATGATCGTCGGAGTAGGGTGGGGGATTGCCGTGATGTTCAACCTATCGCGCAGTTTCAGACGCTATTCCTCTCACGGCCGGGCGGTCGAGGCGTTTATGGTGCCGGCGGCGCAGAGCGAAAAGTTCGTGTGGGCGGTGTTGAAAAATTTCGTGGCCGTGCCGGTTATTCTGCTGGCGATTGTCGGGTTGAACGACCTGTTTTGGGCGGAATGGCTGGGGTTCGATGATCTGTTTACCTTGTTTGCGAAGGGTTGGGCATCCGTTGTGGAGAGTTCCCGGGCTTCCTGGTGGGGCCTGATGATGAGTCTGTACGGATTGCACGTTCTCTCCACGATGGCTTTTTTTCTGGCCGGGGCGGCGCTCTTCCGGCGACACCCGTTTTTGTGGACGGTGTTGGTGCAATTCGTGCTATGCAATCCGTTGAGCTTCATGGTGACGCTGGCACCTTACCTGACGTGGGTCGAACTGTCTCGGATCAACGGGGTGGTGATGCTGAATCTGATTATTTTGGGGCTTTGTACCTTGTGGATGTGTATCGCCTGGTGGCGGTTTTCCACCCTGCAACAGACCAAATAAAGAGCCGAGGGCGAGTTTTTTTTTCGAAAAACTCGCCCCCGTTGTGTTTACCTCAACTTATTTCGATTGAAATAGGGGCCTGCCCACAGCAAAAAGAGCGTCAGTCCGATGCACAGCAGGAAGGTGCCGAGCAGAAAAGCCGACGAGTAGGAGGTGTGCTGGGCGATAATCCCCCCTAACAAAACCCCCGATCCCACGCCGAAATCCCACGAAGTCAGGTAGGTGGCATTGGCCGTTCCGCGTTGGTTGTGGTGGGCCAGATTGATGAACATCGTCTGGAGCGTCGGACAGAGCAGGCCGTACCCTACGCCGATCGAAACGCCGCATCCGTAGAACGACAGCGGGTGTTTCAGGAAAACGAAACAGAGGAAGCTCGCGATCAGAAGCACTATGCCGGCCTTGCTGACCGCCGTCAGATAGCCCCGGTTGATGAGTTTTCCGGATATCAGGCGCGATACGACCAGTCCGCCCGACAGGCAGACGAAAAACATTCCCGTTCCGCTGGTCAGCCCCACCTCTTCGACTCCATACACGGCCACATAGGTGCTCAGCACGCCGTAAGCGAACGAAAGGAAGAGGGTCGTCACCGCCCCCGGAATCCCTTTGAGCAGCAGGAAACGGTCGAGCGACAAGGTCTGTTTGGCTCCCACGGCTTCGGTCTTCTTCTCGCGTACGAACGAACCGACGCATAGTCCGATCAATCCCACTCCCAAAGCGGTCGCGAAAATCCAGTTATAATCGGGCGTGGCGTCGTGAATCATCAGGGCCGCCATCGGGCCGATGGCCATAGCCAGATTGGTCGATACGCCGAAATAGCCGATCCCTTCGCCCCGTCGGGAGGCCGGCATGACATCGATCGCCACGGTGTTGACCGAGACGGTCACCATGCCGAACGCCATTCCATGCGTCGCCCGCAGGATGATAAACGCCGTCAGCACGCCTGCCAGCATATAGCCGCCAAAGTAGGAGATGAAAAAGGTGTAGCAGATCAACAGGAGCGGTTTTCGCGGGAAGCTGTCCACCATGAACCCGGCGAAAGGCCGAAAGAGCAGCGCCATGATGGTGTAGGACGAAAGAATCAGTCCGGCGGTCGATTTCGTGACGGCGAACCGGTCGGCCAGAAACATCGGGAGGATCGGCAGCAGCATATAGAAGGCGAAGAACATCAGAAAGTTCGCGCCGCAGGCCGCCCAGAAACTGCCGGTCCATAATTTGTCTTTCACCATGGGGGTCAAAAGGGAGAATTAGGTATCCGGCTGCAAAGGTAGAGAATTATTGGCAAAGCGGGGATTGCCTGTCGGCAATCCCCGCTGATGGAGAGTATCAGTCTTCGATGCGCTGATAGCTGCTGCCGGGAAGTTCTTTGGAAAGCACCGAATCCTGGATAACCTGAGAGGGACGCTTCGGTGTGGACGTTTTTGTCGGGACGGCCTCTCGGTGAAGAATCACTTTGACCGGTTTCCGATTGCGCACCCAGTTGTTCTCGCTGTCGAGGTAGAAGCGTTCGGGGCAATCTTTCAGGAGCTTCGTGGCCACCGTCACTCCATTCTCCTCTTCTTTTTTACTCAGATAAACCGTGACGTTCCCGTTTTTGTAGTTTGTCGCTGAATTTTTATCTCTCTGATTGTAAGGCTGAATGATGAGCGAACCTTGCGAAAGTGCCAGGGCCGGAGCGCCGTCTCCGCTACTCGATAAAACGGAGATTTTTTCCTGCTTTAATTTGTCGACTTCGTTTGTTGAAGCCGTCCGTACAGCATATCGCCCCGATGAATTCTTGGCATTTTTGGTCGTGATGCTGATGACCCCGCCGCGCGCCCGTTCGCCGTATGCACGGATTGCGGCTTCTCCTTTGAGAACCGTGATGGATTCAAATTCCTCAGAGTCGAGTTTCTCTACTTCCTGTTTGATGCATTCGACGCCATCGACGATGTAGATCGGCGGTACTTTCGAAGTGTCGGCCTTGGGAGTGACCCGCACGGTGATGATCTCCCCCACTTGATGAGTCTTTGTTCCGGCGGCAGAGCCCGCCGATTGTTTCTGAGGCGTTTCGGAGTTAAGGCTTCGACCGTCTTTTATCACCGTTTTAGCTTCGGCGAGCAACTCGCGAAGTGTGTCAAATTCCGGTTCCTGAATTTTCCGACCGTCGAGATAATGTACTTCGACCGGCTCTTCGAAGACGGTTTTGGAGTCCAGCGTATCGGCAGTCGGCAGGGCGGTTTCGTCCGGTTGCGGCTGCGAAGAAACGGGGTCGGAAGCCTTGGCGGTGAGCGAGAAAGCGCCCAGCAGCGCGCCGACGAGAAGCGGCAGGGCGGCCAGTCGGAGGTAGCCTCCGAGGCGGCTCCTGTTTGCACGAGGTGTCATCATTTTGAGTCGTTTTTTGGTGAGTGAATAGCACAGTGCGTTGGCCGTCCCGGGATAAATGCCTGCCTCCGTGCCGATTAAAAGGTCTATGTAGGGCCCCACGGCGTTCCCCTCGCGGAGTACCGCCCGATCGGCCTGAAATTCATGAATTTCGCGGATCAACCGGCCGCAGTGCCAGGCTGCCGGATGGAACCACAGCACGGCCCGCCACAGATTCATCCACAACAGATCGAACGAGTGTCCGTAAGCGATGTGGCTGCGCTCGTGGGCCAGAATCGAATCCAGCATCGGTGAGTCTGCGAATCGTCGATCGACGAAGATGCGCCCGAAAACGGAGTAAGCCCCCGCCACTTTGTCCGAAAAGAGCACTTCTCCCACACGGGTATGCCTGATTTGCCGCATGACGCGCCCTATCCCGATCACCTGAAGCACCACGAACAGCACAACCCCGGCCCCGTACAGCACGGCCAGCCAAAATTTCCACTCCATAGGCGCCGGTACAGCAGTTGTCGGTATTTCCATCGTTTCCGGTACCGGAAATCCGGTGGTGTCGACAAAAACCGTCTCTGCGACCTCCCGAGCCGGTAAGAGCGGTATGCGCAGCAATGGCAGCGACAGACCGACGGGAAAAAGTCCCAACAGACAGCTCCGTGCCGCCCCCAGCGGAATGCGCCGGTGAAGCACGAAGGCGTAAAACAGCCACAACGCGCAGGTACACAGCAAAGCGTCGATCCAGTATCCCTGAGAAAACATAGCGCAATCGGATTCGGTTATTTCTGTTCGGTTTCGACAATCTGTCGGGCCACACGCTTCAACTCCTCGTATTGTTCGACCGTCAGCGATCCGCTCTCGGCCAGAAACGAAAGCACCTGTCCCGGCGAATCGTTGAAAAAGTTGCGCACCACGCGCTGCATAAAGTGCGACCGGTATTCGTCGCGCCCCACTGCCGGATAGTACCGGTGGCTCTTCCCGACCACCCGATGGGCCAGAAACCCTTTGGCCTCTAATGTCCGTATGACTGTCGAGATGGTCGTATACGCCGGTTTCGGTTCGCGAAACTCCTCGACCACTTCGCCCAGAAAAGCTTCCTTCAGCCGCCAGACGATCTGCATCACCTCCAGCTCGGCCCGGGTCAGTTCGGTCGGTTTTTCTCTCTTTTTCATGCGGTATTCCGTTTTTGGCACTACAAAGATAGTTATAGTTTCGATAACTACAACTATAATTTTAGTTTTGTGGGAAAATAATTTTACCAGAAGCGTCGGAGGCCTCGGAATTACTTGCGTTCGGAGTAGCTGAGCACCCGTTCGTTGTTGAATCGTTGGAAAGCCCGGAATTCCGCTTCGGTGAGCGGTCGGGGATAGCTCATCAGAAAGAGTCGGTGGGGTTCGGTCGTCGGGCGGAACGACGGATGAACGTGGTCGTAGTCGTAGTTGGGGCACATCCCGTTGCTCAGATAAAAACGTTCGCGGCGGCGCGAGACTTCGTCCTGCGGCGGGTCGATCTCCAGCAACAACAGCCGGGAGCCGTCCCCCTGAAGCAGTTTCAGCGCTTGCGAACCGTATCCTCCGCCCCGTTTTTCGGGCGCGATGGCGAAGTGTTCGCCGAACCGGAACCGTTGCCCCTCGTCGGTCTCCCAGTCCCACCACGAGAGCAGGCCGACCAGTCGGCCCCGTTCGATCAACAGGTGGTAATGAAAGGCCGGGTCGCCTAAAGCTCGCAGGTGTTCCGCCAAAGGTCGCTGCTCGCAGAGCGGGAAACTCTGTTCGTAGATCGCCCAAGCCGCTTCGGCCAGCGGGTGGGAGTGGTCGTCGAGGCGAATCAGGTCGAGCGTTTTGTCGGAAAGCGTCGTCATGTCGGATGTGATCAAGATGGATTTCAAAGATACATGATTCCGTCGTGAAAATGGAGCTGGACGAAAAGGAGCATATAGATGACCGACAGGATCAGGGCGACCATGAAGCAGTCTTTGACCGTCCGGGTATCTTTGCGTTCGACGAACTTTTCGCCCACCCAGCCTCCGAATCCGCCGCCGAGAGCGACGCAGGCGCCCAGCTCCCAGTTGATGTGGCCGAACCAGACGAAGACGGCCAGGGCGAACGGCGTGACGATCATACTCATATAGGTTTTGATCGCGTCGGCTGTTCGGGTCTCGGTGTGGAGCCGCGTGACCAGCACGTAATACATCAGGTAGGCCATTCCGGCCTGAATCATGCCGCAGTAGAGTCCCAGCAGGAGAAAGATGCCGTAGTCCGCCAGGCGCGACCGCCCCACGGGATCGGCCGTTTTGTCGGGCCGGTCGGCCGGCGGAGGCGAGAAAAAGGTGAAGAGGATGGTGAGGATCATCACCCCGATGAAGATCCAGTTGAAGATGACGCCGGCGATCCGGACGGCGAAAAAAGCGCCGGCTATGGCGCCCAGCACTAAGGTGACCGACAGAATGGCCGCTTCGCGGTGCGGAATGCGCCGATGGGTCAGGTAGCGGATGTATCCCATCGTATATTGCGTCATCACGCCCACCCGGTTCGTTCCGTTGGCCACGCTGGGAGGCAGCCCCAATCCGATCAGCATCGGCAGCGAGATGAGCGACCCGGCTCCTCCGATTTCGCTGACGATACCGCTGGCCAGACCGGCCACGACGGCGGCTATGTGGTGCACGAGGGTCGTTTCCATAGTGGAGTGGGTGAAACCATGCGGATGTCGCGCAAATTGTGTGCCAGATAACAAAAAAGCGTGCGGTTCCCTCAGCGCAATGCAAGGGAACCGCACGCTTTAGGTACGGCAAGTGCCGAGAGCGATATGAACTATTTTTTCGGAGTCAGAGCAAAGCTCATCTCGTCGCCGGTCAGTTTGAAACCGTCGTTCGTTTTGGAGACTTTGAAATTCAAGGTGCCTGACGGATCTACGATCACCAAACTGCTGTCTGCCTGCATTTCCCAAGTCCCGCCGTGCTGTTGGCCGTTCATGACCATAGTGACTTTTCCGTCAGACTTGAAATCCATTTCGACTTTCATTTGTGTCAATACGGCTTCCGCCATCTCCGCCGCTGCGGCGTCGGTCGAATCCGGAAGGACGACCTCCATTTTTGCGTCGTAAGCGCCGACCAACTCTTTTTCGATTCCGGTTTTGCCGGAGCAGGCAACCAGCGCTGCTACAGCGGCGATTGCGAGGAAGAATCTCTTCATTTATTATGTGGATGTTTGGATGAAAATATATGACAAAAATAGGTGTTATTTCTGATAATCGGTTGTTATTGGGCCGATAAAATTCGCAGGGCGGCCCGATTCAACGGGACGGGGATCCGCAGCTCGTCCGCCAGTCGGCAGAGCGTCCCGGCGAAGATGTCGATTTCGGTCGGCCGACCCGCCTCTGCGTCCTGCAACATGGAGCTCTTGCCGTCGGGGTTCATCGCACGAATGACCTCTACGGCCTGTTCGACCATCTTGTCCGCCTGTGCGATGCCGATCGCCCGGGCGACAGCCGTCGCTTCGGTCATCAGATCGACGGCCAGCGCCATGGCCCGGTCGTTGCGTTGCAGGTGTCCGTAAGGAGAGCGGAGCAGGGCAGTGGTCTGGTTGCAGCCGATGTTGATGACGAACTTCTGCCACAAGGCCGACCGCATATCCGTCGGAATTTCATACGGAATACCGGCCAGCTCGAACAGCTGCCCGACTCGTTCGGCTTCAGGCGACAGCGTGAGGTTTTGCGCTTCGCCGAAATAGATGCGGAAGTTTCCGTCGTGCGTAATCCGATTCCCTTCGCGCAGACTCGGATGGCCCAGAAAATAGGAGTAGAGCACATGAGCCTCGGGAAAACGCGCTGCTACCGTCTCTTCGCTTTCGATACCGTTCAGCAGCGAGAGCACGATGGTTCCGGGCCCCACGAAAGGTGCAGCGGCATCGAGCGCTTCGGGCAGAGCCGAGGCTTTGGTGGCGATGAGAATCAGCTCTTTGGGCTCATCTTTGCCGGCCAGCGCGAAGTCGTAACGTCGTCCGTTGAAAAGCAGGCCTTCGTTCCGTAACCGTTCCTGTCGTGCGGCATCGGCAATAATCGTAAAGCGGTCGCCCAGGCTGTCGGCCAGCCGGGTCGCCACCACGCTCCCGACGGCTCCCAAACCGATGAGCGATACCCGTTCGATTCGTTTCATGCCTGCAAAGATCAACTTTTTTTTACTAATCAGGCTGATAATCTGCCCTGAAACCGCTACTTTTGTGGCCGCGCAGCCTGTTGTGGAACGGGGTGGGCGGATTTATTTCAACAAGATGCAGAAAATCAAAAACATCGCAATTATTGCGCACGTCGACCACGGAAAGACGACGATGGTGGATAAAATGATCCTTCAGGCCAAGCTGGTGCGGGATCAGGAGAAGTCGCAGACTTTGATTCTCGACAACAACGACCTCGAACGCGAACGGGGGATTACGATTCTGGCGAAAAACGTATCGATCCATTATAAGGACTACAAGATCAATATCATCGACACGCCGGGCCACGCCGACTTCGGCGGCGAGGTGGAACGGGTGCTCAATATGGCGGACGGGGTGTTGCTGCTGGTGGACGCTTTCGAGGGGACGATGCCCCAGACCCGGTTCGTGCTCCAGAAGGCGTTGGAGATGGGGCTGAAACCGATTGTCGTCATCAACAAGGTCGATAAGCAGAATTGTCGGCCGGACGAGGTGAACGAACAGGTTTTCGACCTGATGTTCAGTCTCGATGCGACAGAAGAGCAGCTCGATTTCAAGACCATCTACGGGAGTGCCAAGAATGGGTGGATGTCTACGGATTGGAAGACGCCGACGACGGATATCATTCCGCTGTTGGACTGCATCATCGAGGAGATTCCGACGGCTCAGGTGGTCGAAGGGACGCCGCAGATGTTGATTACGTCGCTCGAATATTCGCCTTACGTGGGGCGGATTGCCGTGGGACGTTTGAGCCGCGGGACGTTGAAGGCGGGACAGAACGTTTCGCTGGTGAAGCGTGACGGAACGGTCGAAAAGTCGAAAATCCGCGAGCTGATGACTTTCGAGGGGCTCGGCAAGCAGAAGGTCGAGGAGGTGCAGTGCGGCGATATTTGCGCGGTGGTGGGTATCGACGGGTTCGAGATCGGGGATACGATTGCCGATTTCGAAAATCCCGAACAACTTACGCCGATTGCGATCGACGAGCCGACGATGAGTATGTTGTTCACGATCAACGATTCGCCGTTTTTCGGCAAGGAGGGTAAGTACGTGACGTCGCGGCACATCAAGGAGCGGCTGGATCGGGAGTTGGAAAAGAATCTGGCGCTGAAGGTGAAGCCGGGAGCGACGGCCGATTCGTTCCGGGTGTTCGGACGCGGGGTGCTGCACATCAGTGTCCTGATCGAGACGATGCGGCGCGAGGGGTATGAGTTGCAGGTGGGGCAGCCGAAGGTGGTGGACAAGGTCATCAACGGGCAGCGGTGCGAACCGATCGAGCACCTAACGGTTGACCTGCCGGAGGAGATGGCGGGCAAGGCGATCGAGATGGCCACGCGGCGGAAAGGGGTGCTGTTGCACATCGATCATCGGGGCGAGCGGGCGCATTTGGATTTCGATATTCCGGCGCGGGGGATTATCGGCCTGCGGAGCAATCTGCTGACGGCTACGGCGGGCGAGGCGGTGGTGGCGCACCGGTTCAAAGGGTTCGAACCGTATCGGGGCGAGATCGAAGGGCGTTCCAACGGCTCGCTCATCGCGGCGGAGAGCGGTACGGCTTTCGCGTATGCGATCAGTAAATTGCAGGATCGCGGCCGGTTCTTTATTTCGCCGGGCGACGAGGTCTATGCCGGGCAGGTGATCGGCGAGAGTACGCGGGCTGAGGACATTTGCGTGAATGTCTGCAAGTCGAAGAAGCTGACGAATATGCGGGCTTCGGGTTCGGACGAAAAATCGACGGTGTCGCCGCCGGTGGTTTTCTCGCTCGAAGAGACGCTGGAATATATTCAGGAGGATGAATATGCGGAAATTACGCCGACTTCGATCCGGATGCGTAAAATCTTGCTCTCTGAAACGGATCGCAAACGCGCGGGTAAGGCTTAGGCCATTCGATTATCGTTTTTTGCCCGGGAGTGGACTGTTCTTTTTCTGAAGAGCCGATCCGCGTTACTTGAGCAGAGGCCGCTTGCGGGCTATGCTCAAGTAACGCGGATCGGCTCTTCAGAAAAGGTGCGGTTCCATGCGGGTAGACACGGTAAATGATTGTTTTATTTAACCTCCCATGTTTCGCCGCTGTGCAGCAGCTGATCCATGTTGAAAATCTTGGCCCGCATCCGAACCTCGATCAACTGATCCCGTACCTGATCGTCATACGTATGGTCTTTCACCGCCCGGATCACCCCGAGAGCCACCGGCATGTCCGGCGCTTTCATGTTCACCAGCATCATGTGAATCCCCGGATTCGGCTCATGCGCATTGTGCACCAAGATATCCGCCCGGGTAATCCCGTTTTCGCCGATCTTCACGACTTTTAACTTCAGGCCGTCCAAAATCAGCCCCTTGTCCCGATTCTTCCCGAAAATCATCGGCTCGCCGTGACGGAGTACAATCGTGCTGTCCTCCCGCACCTCCTTATTCAGGAAAGCGTCGTAAGCCTTATCGTTGAAAATCACGCAATTTTGCAAAATCTCCACCACCGAAGCGCCATCGTTTTTCGCCGCAGCCACTAGACAGTCTTTCGTCAGATTGACATCCACGTCGATCGTCCGCGCAAAGAACGTCCCTCGCGCACCCAGTACGATCTCACCCGGCGAAAACGGGTGTTCCACCGTGCCATACGGCGAAGTCTTCGTCACCTTTCCCAGCGGCGACGTCGGCGAATATTGCCCCTTCGTCAAACCGTATATCTGGTTGTTGAAGAGCATGATATTGATGTCAATATTCCGACGGATGGCATGAATGAAATGGTTCCCGCCGATCGCCAGCGCATCGCCGTCTCCCGTCACCTCCCATACCGACAACGTCGGATTCGCCACCTTCACCCCCGTGGCAATCGCCGCCGCCCGCCCGTGAATTCCGTGGAACCCATAGGTGTGCACATAATACGGAAACCGCGACGAACAGCCGATCCCCGAAACGAACGTAAACCGCTGATGCTGATAATTGAGCTCTTCGGCCACCTCCGGCAACGCTTTGGTCACCGCGTTCAGAATAAAGTGGTTGCCGCAACCCGGACACCATTTAACCTCCTGGTCGCTTTTGAAATCCTGTGGAGTATATCGTACCATGATCTTTTACTGCAGTTTCGAACGCGCTAAGCGCGGGTGAGTAATGTGTTGAAATGTTCGGTCAGTTCGACTACCGTGAACGGCAGCCCCTGCACCTTGTTGTACTGTTGGAAATCGATATGGGGGAAATTCATCCGCAGGTAGTTGGCGAATTGTCCCATGTTCAATTCGCAGACGACGATCTGCTTGAATTTCGAAAAAATCCCCTCCGTCCCTTTCGGGAGCGGATTGATGTAGCTGAAGTGGCAGTGCGAAACGCTTTTTCCCTCCGCCCGCATCGCATCCACCGCCGTGCGAAGCTGTCCATAAGTACCACCCCAGCCGACCACCAGCAGGTCGCCGCCGGTCGAATCGCCGTACACCTCCTGTTCCGGGATGTAGTTGGCCACGCGAGCCACTTTTTCCGCCCGCAACTCCACCATTCGCTGGTGGTTTTGCGGGTCGTGCGACAAGCAGCCGATGCAGTCCTGTTTTTCCAACCCGCCCAATCGGTGTTCGCACCCCGGCGATCCCGGTAAAGCCCAGCTCCGTGCCAGCCGCTCCGGATCGCGGACATAAGGCAGAAAACCGCCTTCCGGACGTTCCGTCACCACCGGCGGTTTGATCTCCGGATAGTCGTTCATCGACGGAATGCGCCACGCTTCCGACCCATTGGCGATATAGCCGTCCGAGAGCAGGATAACCGGCGTCATATGCTCCATCGCGATTTTGGCCGCCATAAAAGCCGCATCGAAACACCCCGACGGGGTGCAAGCCGACATGACGACCAGCGGACACTCTCCGTTCCGCCCCCACAGCGCCTGATAGAGATCGGCCTGCTCGGTCTTGGTCGGCAGCCCCGTCGAAGGCCCGCCCCGCTGTACATCGACCACGACCAACGGCAGTTCGGTCATCACCGCCAGCCCGAGCGCTTCGCTCTTGAGCGAGAGCCCCGGCCCCGAGGTCGTGGTCACGGCCATATTCCCGGCGAACGAAGCCCCGATGGCCGTACAAATCCCGGCAATCTCGTCTTCCACCTGCAACGTCTTCACTCCGAGGTCTTTCCGTTTGGCGAGTTCTTCCAGAATAGCGGTCGCCGGGGTGATCGGATAAGAGCCGCAAAAGAGCGGCCGCCCCGACTTTTCAGACGCTGCGATCAACCCCCAGGCCGTCGCCTGATTCCCCGCGATCGTCCGATAGGTTCCTTTGGGCAACTCCGCCGCCGGCACCTGATAGGTGGTGGTGAAGATATGGGTATTGGCGGCATAATTATAGCCTGCCTTCAAAGCGAGCAAATTGGCCTCCGCCACCGCCGGTTTTTTCGCGAATTTGCGGCGGAGATAATTTTCGGTATGCTCCAGAGGCATGTCGTAAAGGCAATAACAGATCCCCAGAGCAAACATGTTTTTACACTTGTTCGCCGCTTTGGTGTCGAGCCCGGTCTGTGCCAGCGCCTCCTTGGTCATCGACGAGATCGGCGCGCGGATGATGTTGTAATCCGCAATCCCCAGCTCTTCGAACGGATCGAGCGTCTGGAAACCGGCTCGTTTGACAGTCGCCTCAGTCAGGCTGTCGGCGTCCACGATCACCGTGGCGCCTTTTTTCAGCCACTTGCGATTGGCGCGCAACGCCACGGCGTTCATCGCGACGAGCAGGTCGCAGTAGTCGCCCGAGGTCAATACTTTTTCGCTTCCTATATGTACCTGGAAACCGGAGACTCCGGCCATCGTCCCCTGCGGAGCCCGAATCTCGGCCGGATAGTCGGGAAACGTGGCGATGCTGTTCCCCCCGAGGGCCGAGGTGTCGCTGAAGAGCGTTCCGGTCAGCTGCATACCGTCACCCGAGTCGCCTGAGAACCGGATGACTACGTCTTTTGTCTGCTGCATACTATGTTTGGGTAGGTATTTACCGGAACAAATATTGTCATTTTTTTGCAGATACAACAGCCTTCTCGACATAAAAAATCGTCTCCACCACTCAATTCGGAGGTGGAGACGATATATGAAGTCTTTCAAAAAAGAGGTCTTATTCGTGGTTGGAGTAGTATTTCATGAATTGCGTCCGTTCATACAGCATCGGATCGGCGATATTCTTGGCATTCATCCGTCCGGTCACGTCGCGCAAGGTCTGGAACTCGTGCCGTTTCATCCAGTCGCAGATAAAGGTATTCATCTCGCCGATCACTTGCAGTCCGTTTTCATACGCCGCGCTGGCGATTTCGACGGCCGACGCCCCAGCCAGCAGCGCCTTCACCGCATCGGCTCCCGAGTGTACGCCGGTAGAGACCGCCACGTCGATCAGCGGCAGCGAGCCGTTTACCAAAGCCGTCCACCGCAAAGCATTCGACAGTTCGGACGGATGGCTGAATATATCCCCCGCCTTGACCGCCATCTTTTCGATGTCGATGTCCGTGGGATAGAACCGGTTGAAGAGTACGACCCCCTTCACATTTCGATAATAGATCTCTCGCACGATCGCCAGCGGATTGGTGAATCCGGCTCCCAGCTTGACCGACAGCGGGATGGAGATCGCCTCTTTCACCCGTTCGATGATGTTCAGGTAATTTCGTTCGATCTCGTCCGAAGAGGTCTCTTTGTCGGTCGGTAGGAGGAAAATATTGAGTTCCAGCGCATCCGCCCCCGCCGCCTCGATCACTCGGGCATAGTCGACCCACTCGCCGATCCCCCGGCAGTTGATGCTGGCGATAATCGGAATGGAGCACTGCTGTTTGGCATCTTCGATCAACTTGAGATACAGTCCCAAACTGTTCTCCTGCACGTAAGTCCGCACATAATCCGCAGCCTCCGGATAGTCGCTGTAGCTATCCACATGGGCCACTTCGTTCATAATCTGCTCTTCGAAAATCGACTTGAGCACGACCGCTCCCGCTCCTGCCATTTCGGCATCTTTGATCCGTTGGAGCGTCGAGGTCAGTCCCGAGCTGCTCAGAATCACCGGGCTGTTCAGTTCCAACCCCAGATATTTCGTTTTGATTCGGTTCATAATATAAATTTAGGTAGGTTATTCTGTTTACTATTTTCGGTCTCCGAAGATGCTGCTTCCCACGCGGATCATCGTCGCCCCCTCTCGGATCGCCGTCGGATAGTCGCCCGACATGCCCATCGACAAGGTGTCGATCTGCGGCAGGTATCTCTCTTTGAAGCTTGTAAAAACGCTATGCAATCTCGCGAATTCACGTTTCACCTGCGCTGCATCTTCCGTCAGCGAAGCCATCCCCATCAGCCCCCGGATCCGGATGTTCCGGAGTCCGGTCAGAGAACCGTCCTGCAAAAAATGTTCCAATTCGGACGCATCCCAGCCGAATTTCGTCTCCTCGCGAGCGATATGCACCTCCAACAACACATCGATCACCCGTCCCGCCTTAGCCGCCTCGCGGTCGATCGCCTCGGCCAGCCGCCACGAGTCCACCGAATGGATCAACGACACGAACGGTACGATGTACTTGACTTTATTGGTCTGCAAATGGCCGATCATGTGCCACTCGATATCCCGGGGCAGTGTCTCGTATTTGGCCACCATCTCCTGCGGGCGGCTCTCTCCGAAGATACGTTGTCCGGCGTCGTACGCCTCCCGCACGGCCTCCGCCGGATGGAATTTCGACACCGCCACCAGAGTGACCGTTTCGGGCAAAGCGGCCCTTATGTGTGCCAGATTTTCGGCAATCGTTCCCATAGGATTCGATTTTATGCGTATATTTGTCATTCCCGCGTCCGTGTCGACGCGGACACGACAGTCAAAACAAATTTACTGCATACCGATGAAGAAAACAAAACTTTTCGCGGCTTTGCTGGCCGGAGCTCTGCTGAGCGGCGGCCCGAGCGCGATGGCATGCACCAACATTCTGGTGACCAAAGGGGCTTCGAAGACGGGTTCGACGATGATTAGCTATTCGGCCGACTCGCATACGCTGTACGGCGAACTTTACTATCGTCCGGCGGCGGACTATCCGGCCGGGACGATGATGAAGGTCTACGAATGGGACTCGGGCAAACTGCTGGGCGAGATTCCGCAGGCGGCCCACACCTATTCGGTGGTGGGGAATATGAACGAGCACCAGCTTTTGATCGGCGAGAGTACCTGGGGCGGGCTGCACCAACTGGTCGACACGACGGGGATCATCGATTACGGGTCGTTGATGTACATTGCTTTGCAGCGGTGTCGGACGGCGCGCGAGGCGGTCGAGTTCATGACTAAACTGGTAGCGGAGTACGGCTATGCCTCGTCGGGCGAGTCGATCTCGGTGGCCGATCCGAACGAGGTGTGGGTGCTCGAAATCATCGGAAAGGGGACGAAGATCGTCGACGGCAAGAATGTGAACAAGGGGGCTGTGTGGGTGGCCCGGCGGATTCCGGACGGGATGATTTCGGCGCATGCCAATCAGGCGCGGATCACTACCTTTCCGCTGAACGACCCGGAAAACTGCATCTACTCGCCGGACGTGATCTCGTTTGCGCGCGAAGCGGGGCTGTACACCGGGAAAGACAAGGATTTCGACTTCGCGGCTGTCTATAACCCGTTCGATTACAGCGGGATGCGGGGCTGCGAGGGACGCGTGTGGAGCGTCTTCCGCCAGGTGACCGACGGGATGGACAAATACCTCGACCACGTGACGGGGCGGAACCCGAAAAACCGGCTGCCGCTGTGGGTGAAACCGAGTCACAAACTGACCGTCAAGGATGTGGCGGAGTTCATGCGCAACCATTACGAAGGGACGGAGCTCGATATGACCTGCGATCCGGGAGCCGGCGCTTTCAAACTGCCGTACCGTTGGCGGCCGATGACCTTCAAGGTGGGCGACGAAGAGTTCTTCAACGAACGGGCCATTGCCACGCAGCAGACCGGCTGGTGGTATGTGGGCGAATGTCGCGGATGGCTGCCCGATCCGATCGGCGGGGTGCTCTGGTTCGGGGTGGACGATGCGGCCGGTTCGCCGCTGACGCCGTTCTACTGCGGTATCGACCGGATTCCGAACGCCTATGCGGTGGGGAACGGGAATATGACGACCTACTCGGAAACGTCGATGTTCTGGGTGGTGAATCGGGTCACCAATTTCGCTTATCAGCGGTATAACATCATCCAACCGGACGTGAAACGGGCGATGGATCGGTTCGAAAACCGCTGTTTCGCCGAACAGCCGGCGGTGGACGGCGCGGCGGAGATGCTCTACAAACAGAATCCGAAGCTGGCGATCGACTTCCTGACCGATTATTCGGTCAATACCGCTCAGCGGTTGTTCGATACGTGGGTGGCGCTGGATCGTTACCTGCTGGTGAAATATATCGACGGGAATGTCAAGAAGGAGGATGCCGAAGGGGTATTTACCGACAACGGCCAGGGGCGCGGCATTCCGGCCATGCCGGACTTCCCGGGCTACAGCGAGGAGTGGAAAGCGATGGTCAAAGAGGCGACGGGCGATCGCCTGAAGGTCGTGGAGGCGACCGGTAAAAAATAACGTATGACGGTACCCGACTATACGACATCCGACCCGCAGGCGGTCGTGGTGTACGACTATATCCCGGAGATTTCAGGCACGAAGCCTGAAATCTCCGTTGTCGTTTCGACTTATAACCAGCCGGAGTGGCTCGAAAAGGTTTTGTGGGGATACGAGGTGCAGAGCGAGAGTTGCGGGCGGTTCGAAGTGGTGATTGCCGACGACGGCTCCGATGAACGGACGCGGCAGATGCTGGATCGGATGACCCCCCATTTGACCTTTCCGCTGCGCTACGTTTGGCAGGCGGACACGGGATTTCGGAAGTGCCGCATCGTCAATCGGGGCATACTCGCCACACGGAGCGAGTATATCGTGGTGACGGACGGCGACTGTATTCCGCGGAGCGATTTTCTGGCGACCCATCTCCGATTGCGACGTCCCGGCTGTTTCCTGTCGGGCGGGGCGGTGAGGCTGCCGATGGAGCTCTCCCGGCTGATCGGCAAAGAGGATATCCTCACCGGACGCTGTTTCGATCGCGATTGGCTCAAAGAGCACGGATTGAAGAAATCGTTCCGGAACAATAAACTGACGACTTCGACCGGTTGGGCGGCTTTTTTGAATGCGGTGACACCGGCCGGGGCGACTTGGAACGGCGGGAACGCTTCGGGTTGGAAATCCGATTTGCTCCGTATCGGAGGTTATGACGAGCGGATGGAATACGGGGGTGAGGATCGGGAACTGGGCGAACGGCTGATGAATGCAGGTATCAAAGGGCGACAGGTGCGCTATTCGGCCGTGTTGCTGCATCTGGAACACGGACGGGGATATGTGCACGAAGAGGCGTGGGAGCGGAACCGGGCGATTCGAAAAGAGACGGCCCGCACGAAAAGCGTCTGGACACCTTACGGTTTTCCGAAAGAAGAATAAGTTATGAAGAGGAAACGCGATTTTACGGTAACTTTATTGGTTTCTACCTATAACAAACCGGATTATCTTCGTCAGACATTGCTGAGCGTAGCGCGCCAGACGGTGTTGCCGGACGAGGTGGTGGTTGCCGACGACGGCTCGACGGACGAAACCCGACAGTTGATTGACGAGATACGAACGCTGATCCCGATTCCGATTCAACGCGTTTGGCACCCGGATACCGGATTTCGACTCAGCGAGATTCGGAACAAAGCTATCGCTGCCGCAAAAGGGGAATACATCATACAAACTGACGGTGATATTGTTCTCGGTCGTCATTTTGTTGCCGATCATACGGCCATCGCGGAGCACGGATGGTTGGTGTGCGGGAGCCGGGTCTACCTCGGGCCGAAAACGACGGAACGGATATTGAATAAAGGTTTTTCCCGCTTCCGCGGATTATTCGGCTCGCAGCATGGTAGTTTTGCCAACAGTTTCCGTATCGGTTGGCTCGGACGTTACCTGTCAAAACGGTATGACCGGAAAGCTACTCATATACGAGGATGTAACATGGCTTTCTGGCGACAGGATCTGATTGCAGCTAACGGTTATAACGAAGATATCGTGGGCTATGGCGCTGAAGACGGCGAAATCGTTCATCGAATGAGAAACGGCGGTGTCAAAAATAAAATGCTCAAATTCGGCGGGATTGTTTATCACCTGTGGCACCCGTTACTTTCCCGCGACTGTCTGGCTGCCAATCAGAATATCCACACCCGGACAAAAACCGAGGGGATAACCAGATGCGAAAACGGAATCGATAAATATTTGAATGACAAACAATAATAATTTCTCGTCCGCTATGCAACCCGGCTGTGACTTTACGACGACTTTGTTGATCTCGACCTATAACAAACCGGATTATCTTCGTCAGACATTGCTGAGCGTAGCGCGCCAGACGGTGTTGCCTGACGAGGTGGTGATTGCTGACGACGGCTCGACGGACGAAACCCGACAGTTGATTGACGAGATACGAACGCTGATCCCGATTCCGATTCAACGCGTTTGGCACCCGGACGACGGTTTTCGGAAATGCGAGATTCTCAATAAAGCGTTGGCACAAGCTGCGGGAGAGTATATTATTCAAACCGACGGAGATATTATACTCGAACGCCATTTCATGGCCGACCACCTGGAGATGGCGGAACGGGGATATTTCGTATGCGGCAGCCGGATTTTGCTGCCGGAAGAGGTTACCCGGCGGATTTTAGACGGCACTCAGGAATTACCGCGTTTGAGAGACGGGAAAATAGGATTTTGGTTCAACGGTTTGCGAATCGGCTGGTTGCGACACTATTTGACAAAACGATTCGGCAAAAAAGCCGAACGAGGAATTCGCGGATGCAACACCGCTTATTGGAAAGCCGATTTGGTCGCCGTAAACGGGTTCAACGAAGACATAACCGGATGGGGAGCCGAAGATGCTGAAATGGCTTTTCGGATGATGCACAACAGGGTGCGGAAAAAGATCCTGAAGATGGGCGGGATCGCTTATCACATGTGGCATCCGTTATCGTCGGACGACCGGTTACAGATCAACGAAGCCATTTTGAAAACGGTCAAAAACGATCCGGATAAAGTTCGTTGCGACAACGGGATAGATAAACATTTGTCGGAACTTTAAATCAATCGCTTATGTTAGCCATTATCGGTCAGATCATCCGCCAGCTGCGCGAAGAGAACGGCATCACGATCGAAGAGCTCTCGGAACGGGCCGGAATCGATGCGGACAAGCTGGCGAAGATCGAAAACAATCAGGCCAACCCGTCGTTAGGCATATTGATTCGGCTTTCGCGCGCTATGGGGGCTAAGCTCGGCACCTTGTGGGGCGGGAAGGGGGAAGAGGAGCGCGCGGCCGTCGTGGCGCGGAAGAGCGAAGTGGAGAACCATCCCGCATTTGTCGGCAACGAAGCCGAACGGAGCGGCCATCTCGCTTTTTATGCCTTGGCTCAAGGGAAAGCCGACCGGCACATGGAGCCGCTGATCGTAGACGTTTTGCCGGGCCGGACGAACTCCGGAGCGACTGCGAAACTCCGCTCGGAGCATTCGGGCGAAGAGTTTCTGTACGTGCTCGACGGCGAAGTGACGCTCTACTACGGAGACGAAATCCATTGCTTGGAGGCTGGAGACAGTATCTATTACAACTCCGTGGTCCCTCATTTTCTGGTCAACGAGACCGCTGCACCGGCGCGCGTGCTGGCTATGCTCTACACACCGTATTAAACGACGATTGGGATATGATACGTCCGGTACGACCGGCCGAAGATGCGGCCGCCATCTGCGAAATATACAACCATTATGTGACCGATACGGTCGTGACCTTCGAGAACGAGGCGATCGCCCTGCCGGCCATGCGCAAGCGGATCGAGACTATTGCGGCGCGTTTTCCTTACCTCGTTTATGAGCAGGGGGGAAGAGTGCTGGGGTATTGTTATGCCGATACTTGGCGTACGCGCGTAGCCTATGACCGGACGGTGGAGACGACCGTCTATCTGCACCGCGACTGGATGGGAAAGGGAATCGGCAGCCAGCTCTACGCCGAACTGCTCGGACGATTGCGGACGGCGGGTCTCCATGTGGCGGTGGCGAGCATTACGCTGCCCAATACGGCCAGTGTGGCTTTGCACGAACGGTTGGATTTTCGCAAAGTGGCCCATTTCACCGAGGTAGGGTGGAAGTTCGACAGATGGCTCGATGTCGGATTTTGGGAACTGATTCTTTGAAAATAATCGGGGCGACATTTTCTGAAAAGAAATGTCGCCCCGATTATTTTTCTTGCGGCCTACTCCGTCCGATCGTCGTACTGCTCCCGCAGCTGTTCCAACCGTTCGTGCATACGGGCCCGCACCTTCGCCAACTTCGGATCGTCGTACCGGTTATGCAACTCCGTCGGATCGGTTTTCAGGTCGTAGAGCTCCCACGTATCGATATCGTCGCCGTAGAAGTGGATCAACTTGTAGCGATCCGTCCGCACACCATAATGCCGACGAACATGATGTTCGCCCGGGAACTCGTAATAGTGGTAGTAAATCGCGTCGCGCCAACCCTTCGGCTTTTCGTCTTTCAGCAGCGGCACCAGCGAAACGCCTTGAATATCCTCCGGCACCGTCGCCCCGGCCAGCGTCAGGAAAGTCGGCGCATAGTCGATATTTTGCACCATCTCGCGAACGACCCGCCCGCGTTCGACCCCTTTCCAACAGTCCGGCAGCCGCATCAACAGCGGCGTGCGCAGCGACTCCTCGTACATGAACCGTTTGTCGAACCAGCCGTGTTCGCCCATGTAGAATCCCTGATCCGACGCATACACGATCAGCGTATTTTCGAGCAGCCCCTCTTTTTCCAGGTACTCCATCAACCGACCGATGTTGTCGTCCAGCGATTTGACACTCTTCAGATAGTCCCGCATGTAGCGTTGGAACTTCCACTCCACCAGCTCCTTTCCCGACAGGCTATCGGCCAGAAAACGGTCGATCAGAGGCTGGTAGACGCTGTCCCACTGCGCCCGTTGCTCCGGCGTCATCCGCGCCCGCTCGCCCCAGACGTAAGCCCCTTTGAGCGGCGTCAGGATCGTGCTGTCCAGCATCTTGAGGTCGTAGGTCAAGTCCATATCCTTGTCGATGCTCATCTCCTGGTCAGCCGCCGCCGGTCGTCCGGCATAGTCGTCCCAGAAAGTCTCCGGCACCGGGAAAGTCCGATCCTCGAACTCCGTCAGGTCACACGTGTCGGACATCCATATCCGGTGTACCGCCTTGTGGTGCAGCATCAGACAGAACGGCTTCGACTTGTCGCGGTTTTCCAGATAGTCGATCCCTTTGTCCGTAATGATGTTGGTCACATAGCCGTGTTCGCGGTGCGTCCCTTCGGAGGTAATGAAGTCAGGATTGTAGTACGATCCCTGTCCCGGCAGTATCTCCCAATGGTCGAAACCGGTCGGGGTGCTGAACAGGTGCCATTTCCCGATCAAAGCGGTCTGATAGCCGTTCTGTTGCAACAGTTTCGGAAAAGTCTGCTGCGAACCGTCGAACGGCTGTCCCCCCTCGTTTTTAAGAAAACCGTTTTTGTGGCTGTATTTCCCCGTCACCAGCACCGCCCGGCTGGGCCCGGAGATCGAGTTGGTCACGAAGCTGTTTCCGAACCGTACCCCCTCGCGGGCCAGCCGGTCGAGATTCGGCGTGCGGTTATAACGACCGTCGTAACAGCTGATGGTCTGGAACGAGTGGTCGTCGGTCATGATGTAAATGATGTTCAGCGGTTTATCGCAGCCCGTCTCGGGCTTGTTTTTCGCCGAAGCTCCGAAAGCCGACAGACTCATCGGCACCAAAAGCAACGATTTGTTCATCCGAATTTATGGTGTTTATTAATTGATTTTGAAACAGTAGAGGTTTCCGGAAAAATCCGCCACCCACAGCCCGTCTCCGCTCACTGCTGGCGAAGAGAAGATCGGCGCCCCGAGGTTCCGTTTCCACAGGAAACGACCGTTCTCGGCATTGACCCCGTACAGGTATCCGTCCGAAGCCCCGAACACCAGCGTTTCACCGATCAGCACCGGCGAGGTCTCTACCGAACTCTGAAAGTCCTGATAATAAGGAACCGTGTAGAACAAGGCCGGTCTTGTCAGGAAATTCCATACCGGTCGGAAACTCTTCCGGTCGAACGCGACGACCCCTTTGTCTGCCGTCCCGACGTAGACCATCCGATCCGTTACCACCGGCGCACAAGCCCCCTCGAATGTCATGCCCGACTGTACGGCACTTTTCAGGATATCACCCGACCGCGGATTGATCAAAAACAGCTCGTCGCGACTGGCCAGATAGATATTCCCGTCGTAGATCGTCGCCGAACCATCGCGGAAACGGATCTTCGAGTCCTGTTTTTTCCACAGCAGCCGCCCGTCCTTCACATCGTGTGCAAACAGGCCGTTCCAGTGCGACGATACCAACGCGATTCCCTCGCCCACGGTCGTCGTCGACTGTGTCCCTTCTCCGCCGCTCCACGCCTCGTTTTTCCAGATCACTGAGCCGTCTTTCACCCGCAGAGCCGCGAAATTACCGCCCTGTCCCGCATAGACCACGCCGTCCACCACCGCCAAACCATGCAGGTTTTCCGGCAGGATATTCGATGTCAGTTTTTTATCCCAAACCAGCTTTCCGCTCTCCCCGTCGATGGCATAGAGCCGCATCGAAGCGTCGCAGGCCAGCACCAGCCCGTCGCTGTAAACCATCGTATTCTTCACCGAATTGTCGGTTTTGAAGCGCCAGAGTTCCCGTCCGGTCGTCGCATCGTAAGCCACGACGGCACATTTTTTCAGGTTGTCGTCGTCGATCGTGGCCACGAACACCCGTCCGTCGCCCACCACCGGCGAGGTCATAAAGATATTTCCGCCCGCATTCTGCGACCAGACGCAGCGCGGCGCCGACGAAGCACCTCCTTCGGCTATCCCCTTATGGGTCGCCGCGCCGCCCAGATTGGCCCAATCCGCACCGACAGTCACCGTAACCGGTGCATCGGCCACCACGAAACTGCGGTGTTCCACCAGTCGGGTACCATCCGCAAAATCCGCCTCCGTGACCAGCTTTTGGGTCCCTTTCCGATGACCGACAGCCAGCGCGCCGCTCCAGCCCCAGTCGGTCTGCGGCACCAGCGACACCCACCGGCCTCGTTTCGCTCCATCGACCCACGCTACCCGAACCGCCGTAGCCGGCGACGCAGTCCGATAGGCATTCACCCGCACCGGAATCGCACCGTTCACCGCCGCAAGCGTATCGTGCTGCGCCGGCAGCGCCAAGGTCAGCGTACCCGGAATATTCGTATATCGTGCCCGCGTCTTCTCCGACAGATTCCCCTCGGCATCCACGCTGATCACCCGGAAGCAAGCCGGAGAATGATCGATTCCGCCCTTGTCCGGAGTCGATGCGCAATAGGTCACCACGCCGCCCGACTCCTTGGCGTACTGGCTGTGCCAGTGTCCGTAGATAAAGGCAACGAGGTTATGTCGCTTCATGTCGATGCTGTCGCCCCCGGCGCGAATCACGAAGTCGTCGCCCGGAAACCAAAGGTCGTGGTTGAACATGATGACCTTCTTATCCGGATCGGTCTGCGCCAGATCGTTTTTGATCCACTCCAGTACCTGCTTTTTGCTGTACGAAGGGGCATGGTCGCCGCCCAGCATCGGAAGCGCCAGAAAATGGACGTTACCGACCTCGAAAGAGTACCACGTCGGCCCGAATCGCTCCTCGAAATACTGTTCGCCGTAATCGCCCCGCACCAGATCGTGATTCCCGATCGTATAGTACATCGGTATGCCCATCTGCCCGTTCCGCACGTTCGCGGCATGGAAATCGAGTCCCGGCATATAGCAAATATCGCCCGTGTGCATAATGAAAGCGGTCGAATTGGCCGCTGCATAGTTCTTCAGATCGTCGATCCACTCCTTCGGCGTCGGAGTCTCGGTGTCGGTGATCTGGATGAATTCGAAAGCGCCGGTATGGCCGTTCCTCACCAGCCCGAAATCGTAACTTCCCGTCCCGGGAACGATTTTCAGGTAGTGCGTCTCGCCGGGTCGGTAACCCGACGGTGTCGTAACGGTTACGAAGCGGGCCGTCGGATCGTCGGGCAATTCGAACGAACCGTCGGCGGCGGTTTTGACCACCTCCCGACCGTTGCTGACCGATACACCGGCCATGCCGCGCTCGGTGGCGTTACGCATGCCGTTTCCGTCGGCATCGTAGTAAACGGTTCCCCGTAGCTGTCCGGCTGCGAACAGCGGAGCACACAAAAGAGCTGTAATAAAAAGTTTTTTCATGGTTTTGGGTTAGTAAAATATCCGGAGCCTGGCTCCAAAATTTTTGCAAGTTACTAATTTACGGAACAATCGCCAAGGTGTGCGGGCGACTATCCGGAGAGAGGGATTCGGCAGCGAGGGGTCGATTTTGAGCCGGAATCATTTTTCCTCCGTATCTTTGCTTTTGACGACGGTTCGAAGGGCTTTGTACAGAGCCGCCGTCCGAATTAGAAACCAACCCATTCATTTTATGAAACATACCCTGATTTTTTCTCTTTTATTCCTTTGCGGAACGACCTCTTTTGCCCGCCAGCAAGCGGACGGCTCGCCGTTGGGCGCCTATGAAGAGCTGACCGATACCCGGGCCCACGACGGTCGGGAAGTGTGGGAGCGGATGTCGGCTCCGGTTCGGCTGGGGTGGGGCAGCACCGATATCCGGTACGCGAAACAGGATCTCCCGACGGTCGAAAAGATCGGTCGGTTGCGGCTGAAAGCCTGGAAAGGCGAGCGGATCCATGCGCAGGCGGTGCTTTGGACGCGCGAGGCGTTGAAAGAGGTGAAAGTAACGGTGAGCGAGTTGCGAAACGGGTCGTCGGTGATTCCTTCGGAAGACGTGACGCCTCATTTCGTGCGCTATGTGATGACCGACGAGCTCAACAAAGACGGCAAGGGCGGTTGCGGACACCGGCCGAACAAGGCGGATTGGGACTCGTCGCTGGTGTCCGATGTGCTGGATATCAACAAAGTACTCGATATCGAAGCCTGCACGACACGTCCGATCTGGTTGAGCCTGCGGGTTCCGACCGATGTCCGGGCGGGACGTTACAGAGGGACGCTGACCGTATCGGGAGCGAATTTCAAGCCGCTGAGCCTGCCTTTCGAAGTCGAGGTGCTGGCCCGGACGCTGCCCGAACCGAAAAAATGGGCGTTCCACCTCGATTTGTGGCAGAATCCGTATGCCGTCGCACGGTATTATCAGGTGCCGCTCTGGAGCCGGGCGCACTTCGATGCGATGCTTCCACTGATGCGGATGTTGGCCGATGCGGGACAGCGGGCGATTACGACCAGCATCATGTACAAACCGTGGAACGGACAGACGGAGGATCATTTCGACAGCATGATTACCCGGATCAAACGGATCGACGGCACGTGGAGCTACGACTATACGGTCTTCGACAAATGGGTCGAATTCATGATGAACGAGGTGGGAATCGACGAGATGATCAACTGCTACACGATGATTCCGTGGGATTTACGGTTCGACTATTACGACCAGGCGACCAACCGGGTGCAGTTTGTCGAGGCGAAACCGGGCGATGCGGCTTATACGGAGTACTGGGGAGTTTTTCTGAAGGATTTCGCCCGCCATTTGCGTGAAAAAGGGTGGTTCGAAAAGACGGCGATCTCGATGGACGAACGGCCCATGGAGGCGATGCGCGAAGCGATCAAGTTGATTCGGGAGACGGATCCGGAATTCAAAATCACGCTGGCCGGCAACTACCATCCGGAGATCGAGTCCGACCTCTACTACCTGAGTATTCCGTATGGTCAGCAGTTCCCGAAAGAGGTGAAGGCGGAACGCGAACGGAGAGGACAGATCAGTACCGTTTATACGTGTTGTACGGAGGCTTTCCCGAATACGTTCACTTTCTCGGCGCCGGCCGAAGCGGCGTGGACGGTGTTTCATGCCGTGGCCGGAGGATATGACGGGTATTTGCGTTGGGCGGTCAACAGCTGGACAACCGATCCGTTGCGCGATTCGCGTTTCCGCAGCTGGGCGGCGGGCGACACCTACAGCATCTATCCGGGGCCGCGGAGCAGCATCCGTTTCGAACGTCTGGTGGAGGGGCTTCAGGATTGCGAAAAAATCGCCCGGCTGCGGGCGGAGTTAGGGGCCAGAGGGGCGACCGAAGAACTCGACAAATTGAATCGGACGGTGGCCAAATTCACTCCGGAGGGTTTGGCGGCGAGCGGCCAATCGGCTACGGAGATGGTGGCGGAGTTGCACGCGTTATTGAATGCGTTATAATTCGCGTACTGAGCATATAAATAGAAAGGCCTCAGAAAATTTTCCGAGGCCTTTCTATTTTTCAATCTCCCAAGGCTTATTCTTCGATCTTTTTCACCTCTTCGTCCACCGCCTTGGTCTCTTCTTTTTCCTGCGACACCGGAGCTTCGTGTCCTTCCAACGGAGCCCGCAAGGTGAAGTAGCTGAAAATTTCCATCACACCATAGGCCAGAATCCAAGCTCCGATAAAGGTCATGAACCAAGAGGCCATATAGGTCGGTTGTGCGGCGGCGAAAATCCCGGCTACCATCAGCAAAATCGAAAAGAAAAAGTAGAACCCGGGTACTTTCACGCCGTTTTTCTTGATTTTATACATCGAGACCAACTGATAGAGCCCCAAGAAAATCAAGAGTACGCCGAAAAGAATCAGGAAGAGGTTCGTCCACAGCTCCGGACTGAGCAGTAACAGTGTCCCCCAGATCACGGCAATCGGAGCGGCAATCGGCAGGTATTTCCACCGGTCTGTCATCCCTTTGGTACGCACGATGAAGCTGACGAATTGAACGACTCCGATCACGATGGCGACCACACCGATCAATTTAACGCCCCATTGTAGAATCCTGACGGACCAAACGATCATCACGAGTCCGACAATCATGGCTACAATACCCCACAAGAGAGCATTATAGGTTCTTATAGTCTTTTCCATTCTGATGTAAATTAAGTTTTATCCGAATTTTAACAAAAACCGCGCCAAGACTTGGTTATTCCGTGTCTACCCGCATGGAACTGCCGCTTTCTTGTAAGAAAGCGGCGCAAAGAACTTTTGCAGAGGTCGTCCCGTTGGGCCGACCACGGGTTCTCTCCGCCTTGTTCGTTGGGCTGTGGTTTTCCGGCGCGGGCGCATTGGGGTAATACTCGCATTATAGCGCCCCGCCGAGAAAACACAGCCCAACCAATCGGGCAGACACGGCCAGAGCATCCCACAGGGATGCGCTCGAAAGTTTTTTTGGTTCTTTTTGTTCACAACCGACGCTGCCAGCGAGGGCAATGCAAACATGGTTTGCAAATTGCCGAGCGGCGAGGAGAAAAACGAGCGGAGCGAAGTTAAAAAGAACAGTACCCTCCCGGGCAAAGACAGAATTTATCGTTTACCGCCACGTTGCTGCTGTTGTTTGCGCAACGCCTCCTGTTGCCGCTGCATCTCCTCGAGACGCATCTGCCATTTCGACTTCTTGATCGGCTTTTTCGTATTCTCCATCATCTGGGCATGCAACTTTTTCTCGTCCACGATATACCGGAACGCATAAGTCTGCCCGATGGTGATCAGATTGGACAAAAAGTAGTAATAGCACAGCCCGGCCGAGTAGTTATTGAACCAAACCAACAACAGAACCGGCATGAGATAGAGCATCATGAACTTCATCCCCGGCATCTGCTGGTTGCTCATCCCCGCCGACTGCGCATAGTTGATTTTCGAAGTGATGAAGAGCGAAACCGCCATCAGCAAAGCGAACAGACTGACATGATCGCCATAGAACGGAATGCTGAAACCGTCCGGGAAAGTCCAGATGCTGTCATACGACGACAGGTCGTCCGCCCAGAGGAACGATTTGTCCCGCAACTCGATCGCCGCCGGGAAGAAGCGGAACATGGCGATCAGGATCGGAAACTGAATCAGCATCGGCAGACATCCGCCCATCGGATTGACCCCGGCCGACTTATAGAGCTGCATCATCGCCTGTTGTTTCTTCATCGCATCCTCTTTGCGGGGATACTTTTCGTTCAGTTTGTCGATCTCCGGTTTCAAGAGCCGCATTTTCGCCGTCGAGAGGTACGATTTATAAGTGAGCGGGAAGATCAACAACTTGATCAGCACCGTCAGGATCAGGATAACGATGCCGAAGTTGGCAATGTAACTCCCCAGGAAATCGAATACGGGAATGACGACATACCGGTTGATCCATCCGATAATCCACCAGCCCAGCGGCACGAGTTTCTGGAACTCCAAATCTCCGTACTGCTTCAAAACCGAGAATTTATTCGGCCCGAAGTAGAATTGCAGGTCATACCCTTCGGTCATCGAAGCCGAGTAGGGGAGTGTCATCGCTGCCGAGAAGTCCTTGATATTATCGTCCGTCGGCGGGAAGGTGTTGTATTTCAAAGCCGCCGTAGCGAAGTTGTCATTGGCGACGATGATCGATGAGAAGAACTGCTGTTTGAAAGCCACCCATTGGACTTTCGTCGAGATGTTCTCCTCCTTCGTCCCCGTGGACATGCCGAGCTCCTCGATAGAGCTCTCGCCCGGATATTTGTAAGCGATCGTCGTATAGTTGTTTTCGTTCTGGAACCCTTTCTCTTCCTGCGGCGAGACGATGTTCCATGCCAACGTCATATCCGGTTGGTTCGGCGCAATCTTCCCTTTGAAGTGCGAGAGGTCGATCTTCATGTCCACCAGATAGTTGTCCGGCCGAATCGCATAGCGATATTCCAGATAGGAAGCCTTCGCACTGTCCGCATAGAGCCGGAAGGCGATTACGGAATCCGAAACCGTCTGAGGCGTGAAATAGAAGTCGGCGGTATTGATCTGCATCGGTGCGAAGAGGTTCAGGTTGAACCGCGAACCCGCTTCGGTGAAGAGCATCAGCGGCTCTCCGTTATACCGCTTGTACTCCTTGAGCCGTGCCGCTGCAATCCGCCCCCCTTTATTCGAGAATGTCAACTCGAAAAGATCGTTTTCGAGGGTGTAAAACTCCTCTTTTCCGACCAATTGGGCATTGTATATGCCGCCGCCTCCACCCAGCACGGTTCCCACCGCCGGTGCCTGCGGATTCACTGCTGCCGTATCCGGCATCAGGCTCCCCTGGTTGAAACTTTCGTCCGTGGCCAACCCTTGTTGCCCTGCCGGCGCATCGGCCCGTGCAATGGAGTCGTTGATCCGCTGTTGTTCCTGTTGCGCCGCTAACCGCTCCGTGTATTGTTTGTTGTTGTACCAGCTGAACCCGAACAAGAGTACGCCGATAATCAGCAAACCGATCAGTGTGTTTTTATTCATCTATGAAACTCTATTTCTGCTTGTTATCCCGATAATCGATGGCCGCTGCCACAAATCCGACGAAAAGCGGATGCGGATGGATGACCGTGCTTTTATATTCCGGATGGTACTGCACGCCGACGAACCACGGGTGTCCCTCGACTTCGACCACCTCTACCAGATTGGTATCCGGGTTGATCCCCGTGGCAATCATCCCTGCCGCCGCCAAGGCGTCTTTGTATTTGTTATTGAATTCGTAACGATGCCGATGCCGTTCCGAGATATCCGCCTTTCCGTATGCCGCATAGGCGTGCGACCCCTCCTGCAAACGACACGGATAGGCCCCGAGGCGCATCGTTCCGCCCTTTTCCGTAATCCCTTTCTGTTCTTCCATCAGGTCGATCACCGGATCCGGCGTCGCCCCTGTCTCGGTGGAATTGGCCTCCGCCAACCCCAGGACATTCCGGGCGTATTCGATCACGCTGCACTGCATCCCGAGGCAAATCCCCAGGAACGGAACACCGTTCTCCCGCGCATAACGTACCGCCGTGATCTTCCCTTCCAATCCCCGATGTCCGAAGCCCGGCGCCACGAGAATCCCGCTCATATCACCCAAGGTGGCAGCCACATTTTCGGGCGTAATCTTTTCCGAGTTCACGTATTGCAAGCTCACCTTGACATGATTGGTCGCTCCGGCATGTACAAACGCTTCGCAAATCGATTTATAGGCATCCGGCAGTTCGGTGTATTTCCCGACCAGTGCGATCCGTACCGTCCCGTTGTCCGGATGTTTGACCCGATCGACGAAATCGCGCCATTTTTCGAGGTCGATCGGCCGTTCGGTATCGAGTCCCAACTTCCGCAGCGAGACGATATCCAGCTTCTGGTCGAGCATCATGAGCGGCACTTCGTAAATGGTCGGCACGTCGAGCGATGCCACCACCGCGTCCGGTTCCACGTTGCAGAACAGAGCGACCTTCCGCTTCACCTCTTCGGTCAGCGGCATTTCCGACCGCAGCACGAGGATATCCGGCTGCAACCCGTTCTCCTGCAACTGTTTGACCGAGTGTTGCGTCGGCTTGGTCTTCAGCTCGCCGCTGGCCCGCATATAAGGAATCAGGGTCAAGTGCACCACCAAAGTATTCCCGAACCCCAGTTCATACCGGAGCTGCCGCACGGACTCGATGTAGGGCAGCGATTCGATATCCCCCACCGTACCGCCGATCTCGGTAATCACCACATCGTACTTATGTTTCGCTCCGAGGTACTGAATGCGGCGCTTGATTTCATCCGTAATGTGCGGAATCACCTGAACCGTCTTTCCCAGAAATTCCCCGCGCCGCTCTTTGTTGATGACGCTCTGGTAAATCCGCCCGGTAGTGACGTTATTGGCCTGTGAAGTCGGCCGCCCGAGGAATCGTTCGTAGTGTCCCAAGTCCAGGTCGGTCTCCGCCCCGTCCTCGGTCACGTAACATTCGCCGTGTTCATACGGATTGAGCGTTCCCGGATCGACGTTGATATATGGGTCGAGTTTCTGGATCGTCACGGAATATCCCCTGGCCTGCAACAACTTGGCCAGCGAAGAAGCGATAATCCCTTTCCCCAGCGAAGAAGCGACCCCGCCGGTTACAAAAATGTATTTGGTCTGTGATTTCATAGAAATGTCATCCATTATTCTTCCTGTCCTTTCATATCTGCCTCTTCCGGGGTTGTGGCCTCGGCAGGCGTCTCTTCGTCCGCCGCCGTTGCGGTCTGCTGCACCGGACGGTCGATCAGTTTGATTTTCTCCAACATCGTGGCAATCTGTGCCTTAGCCCGTGCGATTTTCGATTCGACTTCTTTCACCAGCCCTTCGGCGTTTTTCGACTTGGAGAAGAAGCCGATGTTGTTCTCCCACAGCTGGATATCCGCCTCGATCTGCCGAATTTTCGCATAGATCCGATCGCGTTCCTGTCCCAGCTTCCGACTCCCTTCCTCCTGAATCTTCGCTACTTTGTCGCGGAAATTACGCAGGTGACGCTCCCGTTCCTCTCCCCTCAGCAGGTCGAACAGTCCGTCCACGATTTTCCGATATTCGGCCTGAATCGCCTCCTTCTTTTTGATCGGCACGAACCCGATCTCGGCCCACTTCCGCTGGTACTCCTTGATCGCGTCGAACGTGATACCCGCCTTCTCCTGTAACCGGGCACGCATCTCGTCCAACAACGACTGTTTCTGGGTCAAATTTTCCGCATATTGCGAATCCTGATTCCCGAAATGTTCCGCTTTGCGGGCAAAGAACCGATCGCTGGCCGTCCGGAACCGTTTCCATACCTGTTCCGAGTGCTTCCGCGACGTAGCGCCGATCTCTTTCCACTTCTTCTGCAAGGCGATCAGCGCATCCGTCGTCGCTTTCCAGTCTTCGCTCTCCTGCAACGCCTCGGCCTGAACGCAAAGATCCAGTTTCGCCTGCAAATTATCCGCGATTTCGGACTTCATCCCTTGATAAAAAGTCCGCTTCGCTTCGAAAAAGCGGTCGCAAGCAGCCCGGAAACGTTCGTAAATCTTCGTATTATCTTTCTTCGGTGCAAACCCGATGGTTTTCCACACCTTTTGAATCTCGATCACCCGTTCTGAAGCGGCATTCCACTCCTTGTGCGACGTCAAAGCCCCTGCCGCCAACTCTTCGACCTTCTCGCACAACTCGGTTTTGAGGGCCAGATTTTGTTTCTGCTCCTCCTTGATCCCTTCGAAATAGTCCTGATGCCGCTTATTGATCTGCCGGCTGGCCTCCTTGAAGCGATCCCACAAAGCCTCCTTGAACTCCGCCGCCACCGGCCCGATCTCGCGCCACTGGTCGTGCAGTTTCTGCAACTTGTGGAACGCCTCCGTCACACTCGGCTCCAGCATCAGCTTTTCGGCCTCTTCCGCCAGCTCCGTCTTCGCCTCGTAGTTCTTTTTGAGGTCTAAATCGCGAAGTTCCTTGTTGATTTTGATGTAGTTATAGAAATTCTCGACGTGGTGATGATAGGTCTCCCACAAATCCTTGAGTTTCTCCTGCGGCACCAGTCCCGCCTCTTTCCACCGCTGCTGCAACTCGCGAAAGGCATTGAACGTCTGTCCCAACGTCTCGTTCCCGTTCACCAGCTCTTTGAGCTCTTCGATAATCCGCAACTTCGTCGCATAGGCCCGCTCTTTCTCCTCTTCGGCCTGATTGACGAAAGCGTCCCGTTTCTCCCGATACCGAACCAGCGACTCCTTGAATTTCGCTTCATTTTCGTTTTCGGCCGGTTTGAAATCTTCAGCCGCACCACCGTTTTCGATAAAAGCCGTCCGCTGTGCCTCGATTTCGGCCCGTCCCGCTTTGTAAAAAGCGATCTTCACGGCTTCGACATCCCCCCGCAACTGTTGCACCGGACGTTTTTCCAGCATCTCCGCCAGCAGAGCGATCAGCTCCTCCTGCGTCTTCCCTGCATAGGGATTGGCCGCAGCCGGCGTTTCGTTTTCCGTCGCCATCGGGACGGTAGTTTCCTGCGTAGTTTCGACTTCCGTCTCCTCAGGGGCGATTGCTGCGGCCTCTTGCGGAGCAGGAGTGTCGAACTGCTCGCTCTGCGCTTCGACAGGGTTCTGAGCAGAAGGTAAACCTTGACTTTCCATGTGTTGTTCAGGTTGTTTGAGTTGACAAAATCAAAGATGCCCGCCTTTCCGAAGAAGTTTGCTTAATCAAGCCGCTTCGGAAAAGCGGGCATCCCAAACGTTCCTACAAAATTAGGAAGTTTTTTCGCCATTCTCAAATTTTTTCGCCTTGGGTCGCCGGCTCTTGGCCGCTTTCGGAGCCGTCTTTTCCAGCAGCGGTTTCAGGAACCGACCGGTATAGCTCCGTTCGCATGCCGCCACTTCGGTCGGCGTCCCCTGAACGATCAACTCGCCGCCCCCTTCGCCTCCCTCGGGCCCGATGTCGATCAGGTGGTCGGCCACTTTGATCACATCCAGGTTGTGTTCGATCACGATCACCGTGTTTCCCTTGTCCGCCAGCTTGTTCAGCACCCCCAACAACACCCGGATATCTTCGAAATGAAGCCCCGTAGTCGGTTCGTCCAGAATGTAGAGCGTGCTGCCCGTATCCCGCCGCGAGAGCTCCGCCGAGAGCTTGATCCGCTGGCTCTCGCCTCCGCTCAGGGTCGTGCACGGCTGCCCGAGCCGCAAATATCCCAGCCCCACATCCTGAATCGCCTTGAGTTTCTGATGAATGGTCGGTACGTGCTCGAAAAACTCGACCGCCTGATTGACCGTCATATTCAGCACTTCGTCGATATTTTTCCCCTTGTACTTCACCTGCAACGTCTCCCGGTTATATCGATGCCCGTTGCACGCCTTGCAAGTCACATAGACGTCCGGCAGAAAGTTCATCTCGATGGTCTGTACCCCCGCACCGCGGCACTCCTCGCACCGTCCCCCCTTCACATTGAACGAGAATCGGCCCGCCTTATATCCCCTGATCTGCGCATCCGGCGTCGCCTCGAACAGCTTACGGATATCGCCGAAGACATTGGAGTAGGTCGCCGGATTGCTCCGCGGACTGCGCCCAATGGGCGACTGGTCAACGATCACCAGTTTGTCGATATGCTCCATCCCCTCGATCCGGTCGTAGGGCAGCGGCTGGTCGAACGACCGGTAGAGCTCCCGCGCAATGGCCGGACGCAGCGTCTGGTTGATCAAGGTCGATTTCCCGCTGCCGCTCACCCCCGTCACCACAATCAACTTCCCGAGCGGGAACCGTACCGTGATGTTTTTCAGATTATTCCCCCGCGCACCGTGAATGGTTAGGAATTTGCCAGACCCTTTCCTGAGTGTCGCCGGAATCTCGATCGCCCGCCGCCCGGTCAGGTAATCGGTCGTATAGGTAGGCGTTTTCAGTACTTCATCCAGTGTCCCTACCGCAGAAATCTCCCCTCCCTTTCTGCCCGCCGCCGGCCCGACATCCACCACCCAGTCCGCCGACTCGATCATCTCCTGGTCGTGCTCCACCACGATCACGCTGTTCCCCGCGTCCCGCAGCTGGCGGAGCGAGTTGATGAGTTTGACATTATCCCGCTGGTGCAGCCCGATGCTCGGTTCGTCGAGGATGTAGAGCACGTTGACCAGCTTCGATCCGATCTGCGTCGCCAGCCGAATCCGCTGGCTCTCCCCGCCGCTGAGCGTCCGCGACGAGCGCGACAGCGACAGGTAGCCCAACCCCACATCCATCAGGAACCGCAACCGGTCGCGAATCTCCTTGAGTATGTCCCGCGCAATGGCCTGCTGCTTTTTGTTGAGTCGGGTCTCGATCCCGTCGAACCACGCGGTGAGCTCCTCGATGCTCATCGCCGAGAGCTCCGCGATGTTCTTTCCGTCGATCCGGAAGTAGAGCGAGTCCTCGCGCAGCCGCGTCCCGCCGCACACTGAACACGGCCTGCGTTCCACATACTGCTCCTTCCACTTCGTCCCGCGTTCGCCCTCTTCGGCCTCCGCTTCGAGGTAGGCGATCACCCCCTCCCAAGTCGTCATACAGCTGTTCCGCGCTCCCGACAGAGCCGTCACCCGCAGCGGCGTGGCGTCCCCGTAAAGCAAGGCGTTCATCGCCACTTCGTCCAACTCGTCGAGCGGCGTGTCGAAGGTGAAGTCGTACCGCGCCGCCAAGGCCCCCATCTTGTTAAAGATGGAGTTGGTTTTCGGCTTCCCGAGCGGCTGAATCCCTCCTTTGTTAATCGATTTACTCCCGTCCGGAATGATCCGCGAGATGTCGAACACCGTCTCCTCGCCCAACCCGTTGCAGTGCGGACAAGCCCCCTGCGGCGAGTTGAACGAAAAGGTGTGCGGCGCCGGCTCGTTATATGAAATCCCGGTCGTCGGACACATCAGGTTCCGGCTATAGAACCTGGCCTCACCCGTCTCGTAATCGGCCACCATCATCGTCCCTTTCCCCTGCCGCATCGCCTCTTCGAGGCTCTTTTTGATCCGCACCTCGGCTTCCGGCTCCGCCACCATCCGGTCGACCACCAGTTCGATGTGGTGAATCTTATACCGGTCGAGCTGCATTCCCCCGTGCAATTCGACGATCTCCCCGTCCACTCTGGCATACAGGTACCCTTTCTTGATCATCGATGCGAACAACTCCCGATAATGCCCCTTCCGCCCCTTGACCACCGGTGCGAGCAGCGCGATCCGCTTCCCGCCGAACCGTTCGATGATGAGTTCCGTGATCCGCTGGTCGCTATAGTGGACCATCTCCTCACCCGTCGCCTTGGAGTAGGCCACCGACGCCCTGGCGAACAGGAGGCGCATGAAGTCGTTGATCTCCGTCACTGTCCCCACCGTCGACCGCGGATTGCGCCCCGTGGTTTTCTGCTCGATGGAGATCACCGGACTGAGCCCCGTGATCTTGTCCACGTCCGGCCGTTCCAACGTGCCGAAAAACTGGCGGGCATAGGCCGACAGCGTTTCGAGATACCTGCGCTGCCCCTCGGCATAGATGGTGTCGAAGGCCAGCGACGATTTTCCCGAACCCGACAGACCGGTGATCACGGTCAGTTTGTTCCGCGGAATCGTGACGTCCACGTTTTTGAGGTTGTGCACCCGCGCCCCCTCGACGATAATCCGATCGTGTTTATTTTCCATTTTCTCTGAACCCTTCGGTCGGAATCATGACCTCGTAGGTCGTTCCCGCCTTGTTCGCGTACTCGTAACTCCGAATCCACGGATTGAGTATCCGCAATACTTTGTAATTCGTTCCGTATTTGGCCGCCACCGCCGACCATTCGATATTCGGGCCGCCGACCTTCACCCGTCTGTAGTTTTCGAATGCCGGCAAATAGTCCTTCCGTCGCAAGTGGAAACCGTATTTTTTCGGATTTTCGACCAGCAGTTTGAAGGAGAGGATCCGGTAGACATACCGCATCGTCTCCTCCGGCAAAAAGAGGTCGTAGTAGGACTTCACCCCCTGGATCGCCATCCGTTTGCTGACCCCCGCCAGCCCCGCATTGTACGAAGCGGCCGCCATCGTCCAGTTGCCGTACCGTTTGTAAGCGTCGCGCAGGTACTTGCACGCCGCTTCGGTCGATTGCTCGACATGGAACCGCAGGTCGACATTGTCGCCCGTCTCGACCCCGTAATCTTTGGCCGCCGACTTCATCAGCTGCCACAGCCCCGAAGCTCCGACCGGCGAGACGGTGTTCGGGTCCAGATTGCTCTCCGCCATACAGAGATACTTGAAGTCCTCCGGAATGCCGTACTTCTTCATGATCGGCTCGATGACCGGAAAGTAGCGGGTCGTCATCCGCAGCGTGCGCAACGTCCGCGATTGCATGAACATCGTGACGGTCATCTCGCGTTCCAGCGCCTCGCGCACCTCGGCATATTCGAGCGGAACCCGTTCGCCGGCAAAGGTCAGCTCCCGCGGCAAATTGGGTACGAACACCGGCGAAGCCTCGCTCGGCACCTCGGCCACAGCCGCCGGGGCCGGCGAAGGGGAAGGGCGTCCCCCCTTCCCCTGCTGGGCACAAGCCACGGTCACACTACCCGCCGAAAGAGCGGCGGCAAACAGAATCGCGATTTTTTTCATTTCAGTCGATCTACAATATGTTATCCAACGCATTTTTAATGCTGATTATTTTAAACAAATCCAATACGGTCAGCACGATAAAGACCACTAAGAGCCACCGCAGGAACTGCGTATTGATCCGCGTCGCATAGCGCGAAGCCACATAAGCGCCAATGACGTTCCCGATCGAGTGGACAAGACCGTAGCCGTAAGCGATCTGGCCGTGATACATGAAGACGGCCAGCGAAAACGGGATGTAGAGCATCACGATGAAGCTCTTCAGCGCGTTGGCCGTAATCACGTCGTATCCCATTCCCATGATGGTCAGCCCCAGGATCACATAACCCATCCCGATCTGGAACGCGCCGCCGTAGAGTCCCACCAGAAAGAACCACAGGAGATCCAGTTTCCGCACCCCTCTCGGCGGTTTTCCGTTCCCTTTGAAGATACGGTTCGGACTGAATATCAACAACGTCAGCAGCAAAATGAGGATCGTCGCCAGCAGGATGACGAAGATCGACGGATCGACCCATGCCGCAAACTCGGCCCCCGCCAACGCTCCCAAAGCCGTCGGTATCCCTAACTTCAGCCCCACGGAATAGTCGAGCAAATGCTGTTTCCGGAAATTGACCGCCGCAGCCGTAGCCTGGAACAGCACCGGAAGACGGTTCGTTCCGTTGGCGATCTCGATCGGAAGCCCCAGCGCCGTATAGACCGAGATCGACACCGCCGCGGCCGCCCCGGCAAAGGTATTGACCACGCCGACGAAAATCCCGGAACAGATCAGCAGTATAACGATCGACACGCTCATCGGCTGCTACTCCTCGCCCAGGGTGAAGTCATCGGCATCCAGGTGGGCCGGAAACCGCTTCCGGAAACCCTCCAGCTCATCAAGCGAAAGGGTGGCATGGATCATCTCCTCCCGCCCCGGCACCGCCTCCGCCAGCGGCTGCCCCAGAAAGTCGAGCACCGCCGAATCGCCCGAATAGCTGTTCCCCGGATCCGTTCCGCATCGGTTGCAGCCCACCACATAAGCCTGATTTTCGATTGCCCGCGCCCGCAGCAGCGTGCTCCACGCATACCGCCGCGCCTCCGGCCAGCTGGCCACATAAACCAGTACGTCGTAATCCTTCCGATTCCGCGAAAAGACCGGGAAACGCAAGTCGTAACAGATCATCGGGCAAATCCGGAACCCTTTGTAGTGGACGATCAGCCGCCGCTCGCTCCCCGGAGCATACCGCTCGTGCTCGCCCCCCATCCGGAACAGGTGTCGTTTGTTGTAGGTCAGCCACACGCCGTCCGGAGCGACGAAAAACAGCCGGTTGAAAAATCCCGCCTCCGCCTCCGTCCGCCGGATGTGGTCGCGAATCGCCACGCTCGTAATAATCGCCTTTCCCGTCCGCATCGCCAGTTCGCGCAAAAACGAAACCGCCTCGCCCTTCATCTCCTGCGCGATCCGCTCCGGCTCCATACTGAACCCCGTGGCGAACATCTCGGGCAGAACGATCAGATCCGCCTCGCCCGCCTCCCGATCGACCCATTCGGCCACCCGCCGGCAATTTTCCGCCGACGACTCCCACCGGGTATCCATTTGAAAAACAGCTAATTTCAGTAATTTGTCCATCGCTTCGGAAAGTAAACCATCGAATCGTGCAAAGTTACGCTTCCGCCGGCTTTCCTGCAACGAAAGTCGGCGGATAATTCGGCACCCCGGTCAAACTATCGCGGAAAATTCTATCTTTGTAGCAACCAAAAAACGAAAGCGGAGAAATTGATACGAGTTGCGAATTACAATCGGCTGACCATCGCGCGCGAGACCGACAACGGGCTCTACCTGACGGACGAAGAGGGGCGCGAGGTGCTGCTCCCGAAACGATACATGCCGGAAAACTACGCCGTCGGCGATCCGATGGAGGTCTTCGTCTATACCGATTCGGAAGACCGTCCGGTGGCGACGACCGAACGGCCGAAGGTCGTCGAGGGAGGGATTGCGGCCTTGCAGGCCGTGGGTTTCAACTACCACGGCACGTTCGTCGACTGGGGGCTGCCCAAAGACCTCTTCGTGCCGAAACGGAACCAGCAGGCGCCGATGATGGTCGGCGAGTGGTACGCCGTGGCCTTGTACGTAGACAACGTGACGGGACGTCCGGTGGGGACGACGAAATTGGCAACACGGGTCAATAACGACGAGATTACCGTGCGACCGAAAGAGGAGGTCGATATTCTGATCGCCGTGCGGAAACCCAAGGGATACCGGGTGGTTATCAACGACCGCCATTGGGGGATGCTCTACGACAACCAAATCTTCACCGACGTGAAACTCGGCATGCGGATGAAGGGGTACGTGCGGAAGATCGCGGAAGACCACCGGATCGACATCTCGCTGCAACAGGAGGGGTTCGACCAGGTCAAAATCGCCGCCGACGAAATCCTGAAAATGATCGACGAAGCGGGCGGCGTACTCTCCGTAGGCGACAAATCCGACCCCGAAGAGGTGCGGCTGACGACCGGGATGAGCAAAAAGATATTCAAACGGGCCGTAGGCTACCTGATGAGCCACGGCGTGGTCGAGGGCGGCGATCAGACGGTCGAACGAATCGATCGTAAAAAATAATCGAACGCCGACCTGTTCGGAAAAGACGAGGATTTTTGTACTTTTGCCGGTCGGTCTTTTTTTTCAGCCGACCCGAACATTTATCATACGAAAACATCTCTGCATGAAAGTCGATGTAGTTCTCGGCCTGCAATGGGGCGACGAAGGAAAAGGAAAAGTCGTCGATGTGCTCACTCCGGATTACGGCGTGATCGCTCGTTTCCAGGGGGGGCCGAATGCCGGACACTCCCTGCATTTCGGTGACAAGGTACACGTATTGCGGTCGATACCGTCCGGTATTTTTCGGGAAAACGCGGTCAATATCATCGGTAACGGCGTGGTGCTCGACCCGGTGACCTTCGCCCAGGAGACGGGCGAGCTGGAGCAGCTGGGGGTGGATGTGAAAGCGAAAATCCGGATTGCCAAGAAGGCGCATCTGATCCTGCCGACCCACCGGATGCTCGACGCCGCCAGCGAAGCGGCGAAGGGAAAGGCCAAGATCGGTTCCACGCTCAAAGGGATCGGGCCGACCTATATGGACAAGACCGGCCGGAACGGGCTGCGGGTGGGGGACATCCTCTCGCCGTCGTTCATGGAGCGGTACGAACGACTGAAACAGAAGCACATCGCCATGCTCGCGCAGTTCGAAGGCTTCACATACGACATTGCGGAGTACGAAGCCCAGTGGTTCGCCGGGATCGAGACCTTGCGGCAGTTCACCATCATTGAAGCGGAACACGAGATGAACCGCCTATTGAGCAACGGGCAGGCCGTTTTGGCCGAGGGGGCGCAGGGATCGCTGCTCGATGTCGATTACGGGACTTATCCGTTCGTGACCTCGTCCAATACGGTGTGCGCCGGGGCTTGCATCGGCTTGGGTGTGGCGCCGAATCGGATCGGCGAAGTCTTCGGGATTTTCAAGGCTTATTGCACCAGAGTCGGGAGCGGGCCGTTTCCGACCGAACTCTTCGACCAGACCGGCAAGGATTTGCAGCAGATCGGGCATGAGTTCGGTGCAGTGACCGGACGGGAGCGGAGATGCGGATGGCTCGACCTCGTAGCGCTGAAGTATAGCGCGATGATCAACGGGGTGACGCAACTCATCATGATGAAATCGGACGTCCTGAATACCTTCCCGACCATTAAGGTGGCGGTGGCGTATGAGATCGGCGGACAACGGGTGACGGAGTTCCCGTATGAAACCAATGAAGAGATTACACCTATATATAAGGAGTTCGAAGGGTGGAATTGCGACATTAACGGGATTCGCCGCTATGAGGAATTTCCGCGGCAGTTTAAGGAGTATGTCGAATTTATCGAACGGGAGACGGGCGTGCCGGTGAAGATTATTTCGGTCGGGCCGGATCGGGACGAGACGATTGTCCGATGATTCGTTAAACCCTTTTTTACCTCAAATCGAGCAAGCGAAAAACAAAATCCGATTTTGTTTTTCGCTTTTTATGTATTACTTTCACCCTGTTATGAAAATCGCACTGATAGGCTACGGCAAGATGGGGCATGAGATCGAACGGATCCTGCTCTCGCGGGGACACGAAATCCCGCTGATTATCGACTTCGACACCACCGACCGGCTCACGGCAGAGAATCTGGCGGCATGCGACGTGGCGATCGAATTTACGACGCCGGGGACGGCGTACGAGAATATCATGACCTGCCTCAAGAGCGGGATACCGGTCGTTTGCGGAACCACGGCGTGGCTAGACCGGCTGCCGGAGGTGACCGCGCTGTGCGAAGCGCAGAAAGGGGCGTTTTTTTACGCCTCGAATTACAGCATCGGCGTCAATCTCTTCTTCGCCATCAACCGGAAGCTGGCCGAGATGATGAATCGTTTTCCGGAATACGACGTGACGTTGAACGAAGTGCATCACGTCCAGAAAAAAGATGCGCCGAGCGGCACGGCGGTCACTTTGGCCGAGGATATCCTGGCGGGGATCGATCGGAAAACCGCATGGCATCTGGGAACGACTACTGCGCCGGACGAGTTGGAAGTCACGGCACAGCGGCGGGCGATGGTGCCGGGGATTCACACCGTGGTGTGGGAGTCGGACGCCGACATCATCACGCTCGACCACAACGCCAAGAACCGCAGCGGATTCGCTATGGGAGCGGTGTTGGCCGCAGAGTTTCTGGCCGATAAACGCGGCACGGGACGAGTTTACGGCATGAAAGACTTGCTGGGGTTCTAACCGAAACGACACGACATGAAAAAAGCTATCGAAAAGCTGCGCGCAATCTGGGGAAACAAGTGGGTTAAATTTTCGATCGTCAGCCTGATCTATATCCTGTGGTTCGTGGTCTGGACGCGGAACTTGTGGTGGCTGCTCGGCGTGGCGGTCATTTACGACCTATATATCACCCGGTTTATCGATCGCATCTGGCTAAACCGCTATCGGGCTTACAAAAAGGGACACAAAGGTTTCCGGCATGTGATGGAGTGGGTCGAAGCCTTGCTTTTCGCCGTGATCGTCGTCGTGCCGCTGAAGACCTACTTCTTCGGGATGTACGTCATCCCTTCGTCGTCGATGGAGCAGACCTTGCTCGTCGGAGACTATATTTTCGTGGACAAGACTTACTACGGGCCGAAGATGCCCAATACGCCGCTCTCGTTTCCGTTCGTCCAGAACACCCTGCCGCTGACGAAGACCACGCCGTCGTATGTCGATTGGATCCAGTGGCCGTACAAACGCTTGGCGGGGAGAGGCGCCGTGAAACGTGACGACGTGGTGGTCTTCAACTTTCCGGAAGGGGATACGGTCGCTTTGGGGACGGTGACCGTGGCAGACGAATACGGACGGTCGATGGAGACTGACGTATCGACCACGAGTTATTACGATTTGGTGCGGATGTTGGGACGCGATCAGGTTTACGACGAGCTGGAAGTACGCTACCGGCCGGTGGACAAGCGGGAGAACTACATCAAACGGTGCGTGGCTTTGGCGGGCGATACGATACAGGTGATCGACGGAGATGTCTACATAAACGGCCAGGCGCAGCGGTCGATACCGGGCGTACAACATCTTTATATGGTGCATGTTACGACTCCGATCGGCTCGAAAATATTCGAACGGCTGGGGGTCGACCGCGAGGAGATCGGCTATCAGGCGGAGGCGGGGCGATACACCTTGCCGCTGACCGCTGAAGGGGTGGAGGTTTTGCAGGGACTGCCGGAGGTGACGAGTGTGACTCGATTCATCAACCGTATTCCGAACGAGGCGATTTTCCCGCACAACACCGATCTTTATCCGTGGACAGAAGACCAGTTCGGGCCGCTGTGGGTGCCACAGGCGGGCGTTACCGTGCCTTTGACAGTTGAGAATCTGCCGCTCTACGAACGGATTATCCGGAACTATGAGGGGAATGATTTGGTGGTCGACGAGGCGGATAGTTTGATTTACATAAACGGCTCTCCGGCAAAAGATTATACCTTTCAGATGGATTATTACTTCATGATGGGCGACAACCGGCACAACTCCGCCGACTCGCGCTTCTGGGGCTTCGTTCCGGTCGACCATATCGAGGGGAAAGCCTCTTTTGTATGGCTATCCATTACGCCCGGCAAGAATATCTTTACCGGCGTGCGTTGGGACAGGATGTTTCGGAGGATTCAATAACCGTCCCTCGGGCGAAAGTTAAACATGAAATAAACAAACCCAAACCTTTCATTTTATGAATGATACCCTAAAAATAGTCGTGCTTGCCAAGCAGGTTCCCGACACACGGAACGTAGGCAAAGATGCCATGAAAGCCGACGGGACGGTGAATCGGGCGGCGCTGGCCGCTATCTTCAACCCGGAGGATTTGAATGCGCTGGAGTTGGCATTGCGCATCAAGGATCGACATCCGAAATCGACCGTTACGGTTCTAACCATGGGGCCTTTTCGGGCGGCGGAAGTGATTCGCGAAGCGATGTTTCGCGGAGCGGACGGCGGGGTGTTGCTCACCGACCGGAAATTTGCCGGGGCGGATACGCTGGCGACCAGTTATACGCTCTCGTGCGCCATTCGGAAGCTGAATCCCGACCTGATCATTGCCGGTCGGCAGGCTATCGACGGCGACACGGCACAGGTGGGGCCGCAGGTGGCCGAGAAGTTGGGTTTGCCGCAGGTGACTTATGCCGAAGCGGTGGATAAGATCGACTTGCAGACAGGCGAGATTACCATCCGCCGGCGTTTGGAACGCGGCGTGGAGACCGTTACGATGAAACTGCCGGGGGTAGTGACCGTTAATGCCAGCGCGCCGGCGTGTCGGCCGCGGAACGCCAAGATGGTGATGAAATACAAACACGCCCGGACGGTGAGCGAAGTGCAGGAGCAGCAGGAAGACTACTACATGGCTTTGCACAAAGACCGGTGCTACCTCTGCATTCCGGAGTGGGGGGCGAGCGACGTGGACGCCGAACCGGAATCGCTCGGCCTGAGCGGATCGCCGACCAAGGTCAAGACCATCGAAAATATTGTCTTTCAGGCCAAAGAGGCGAAGCATCTGACCGGAAGCGATACCGATATCGAAGGGCTGATCAAAGAACTGATCGCTTCGCACACAATCGGTTAATCCTGTTCACCTAAATCAAACCACCAACTGAAATTCTCATGAACAATATATTCGTTTACTGCGAGATTGAAGACGGCAAAGTCGCCGACGTTTCGCTGGAACTGCTGACCAAGGCTCGGACTTTGGCCGAGACCTTGGGATGTCGGGTCGAAGCACTGGCCATCGGACATAACTTAGCCGGAATCGAAAAACAGCTGGCCCAATATGGGGCGGAGGTTGTGCATGTGGCGGACGGAGCAGAGCTGGCCCCATTCCGGACACTGCCGCATGCGGCGATTATTTGCGGCGTGTTCAAGGAAGAGCAGCCGCAGATCGCTTTGTTCGGGGCGACTTGCACCGGACGCGACCTGGCGCCGCGGGTATCGTCGGCACTGCACAGCGGTTTGACAGCCGACTGTACCTCGTTGGAGATCGGCGACCACAGCGAGGCCAGGACGGGGAAGGAGTATAAAAACCTGCTCTACCAGATTCGACCGGCGTTCGGGGGGAACATCATCGCCACGATTATCAATCCGGATCATCGGCCCCAGATGGCGACCGTGCGCGAAGGGGTGATGAAAATGGAACCGGTGGCGAATCCGAAGGTGGCGGAGGTAAAAACGATCGACTACAAAAAATTCCTGAGCGACGGGGATTTTGCAGTCAAGATCATCGCCCGAGAGATGGAAGAGCGGAAAATCGACATCAAAGGTTCGCCCATTATCGTGGCCGGCGGTTACGGGATGGGGTCGAAAGAGGGATTCGATCTGCTGTATCAGCTGGCCGAAGTGTTGGGGGCTGAGGTCGGAGCATCGCGCGCTGCGGTGGATGCCGGGTTTACGGAACACGAACGCCAGATCGGACAGACGGGGGTGACGGTGCGGCCGAAACTCTATATCGCCTGCGGGATTTCGGGCCAGATTCAGCATACGGCCGGGATGGACGGCAGTTCGATGGTCATCTCGATCAACACCGATCCGGAGGCGCCGATCAACAAAATCGCCGACTACGCGATTATCGGGGACGTGAACGCCGTGATTCCGAAGATGATCAAATATTACAAGCAGAATAGCAAATAATTCAGGGACTTGCAGATATGGCTAACTTTTTCTTAGACAACAAAGACATACAGTTTCATCTGGATCACCCCCTGATGAAAAAGATCGTGGAGCTCAAAGAACAGGGGTTCCGGGATAAGGCGACCTACGAATATGCGCCGGTGGACTTCGAGGATGCGATCGACAGCTATCGGAAAGTGCTGGAAATTGTGGGCGATGTGGCGGCGAACACGATTGCCGTGAACGCCGACTCGGTGGACAAAGAGGGGCCGAGGGTGGAGAACGACCGGGTAATCTATGCGCGCGGGACGCAGGAGAATCACGATATGCTGACGCAGGCGGGAGTTTACGGAATTTCGCTGCCGCGACGGTTCGGAGGGCTGAATTTTCCGCTCGTTCCGTATGTGATGACCTGCGAACTGGTGAGCCGGGCAGATGCCGGATTCGGCAATATCTGGGGGTTACAGGACTGTGCGGAGACCTTGCATGAGTTTGCCAGCGAGGAAATTAACGCAGAATTCCTGCCGCAGATTAACCAAGGGGCGACGGCGGCGATGGACCTGACCGAGCCGGATGCAGGGTCTGATTTGCAGGCCGTGATGCTCAAGGCGACGCCCAATCCGGATAAGCCGGGCGAGTGGCTCTTGAACGGCGTGAAACGGTTCATTACGAATGGGGATGGCGATATTTCGCTGGTGCTGGCGCGGTCTGAAGAGGGGACGACCGATGCACGGGGGTTGTCGCTGTTCGTGTACGACAAGAAACACATGGCGGTCAAGGTGCGGCGGATCGAGCATAAGTTGGGGATTATCGGCTCGCCGACCTGCGAACTGGTCTTCACCAACGCGCCGGCCAAGCTGGTGGGCGATCGGAAGATGGGGCTTATTAAATATGTGATGGCGTTGATGAACTCGGCGCGGCTCGGGATCGGAGCGCAGTCGGTGGGGATCATGGAGGCGGCGTACCGCGAAGCGTTGAAATATGCCAACGAACGGGAACAGTTCGGTAAACCGATCATTCAGTTCCCGGCGGTTTACGAACTGCTGACCAACATGAAAGCGCGGTTGCAGGCCTCCCGGGCATTGCTGTACGAGACGGCACGGTTCGTGGATGTCTATAAGAACTATTTCCACATCGAAAAGGAACGGAAACTGACGCCGGAGGAACGGACGGAGATGAAGCAGTATCAGAAGCTGGCGGACGCTTATACGCCGCTCTTGAAGCTCTTCTCGTCGGAATACAGCAACAGCGTGGCTTACGACGCCTTGCAGATTCACGGCGGTTCGGGATTCATGAAAGACTACGCCATCGAACGGATCTATCGGGACGCACGTATCACTACCATCTATGAAGGGACATCGCAGTTGCAGGTGGTAGCGGCGATTCGCGGGGTGACGACGGGCGTGTTGCTGGGGCAGATGCAGGCTTACGAAGCGATCAAACCGGTGTCGGAACTCGACGGACAATATCGGACGCTGGTTACTATGCGTGAACAGTACGAAGAGGCGGTGAAGCGGGTCCAAGAGACTTCGGCCAAGGAGGGGAGCGATGCCGACCTGCTCGATTTCCATGCGCGTCGTTTAGTCGAAATGGGAGGCTATATCATTATGGGACACCTCCTGCTGCAACAGGCCGGCCATGCGGAGGTAGGGGAGGGCTATCGCATCTCCGCCATCGCCTTCATCAAGGAGGGACAGGCCAAGTGCAATGCCCATCTGAGCTACATCCGGGAGTTCGAACCGGACAGCTTGGGGTATTTCAAAATGGTATTGGACGAAAAGATCGAGGCTTAATTAACCGTACTGTTTTTTGCATACCCGTTCTTTAGCTACGTGCAGGTACTGTACTTTCTGTGAACAGAAAGTACCAAAGAAACTTTCGAAAGTGCTTCGCACTTTAAAGCCATTCGGAGGACAAGGTTCTCAACCACTTGTTCTTCGGGCCAAGAAAAAAGGGCGCGCTAAGGTTTTTGATAGCCTCAAGCGCGCCCTTTTCCGTGGCCCGAAAAGTCAAAAGTTCAGATACTGTACCGAAATAGCGTTAGGATGCGCAAGCATCCTCGGAAGTCTTTCTGGTTCTCTTTCTTCAGAAAGAGAACAGTTCCATACAGTACTAAGGAACAAGTGCCAAAATAGTATGATTATTTAATACCCTTGTCACCCTTGTGCCAATCGATCGGACACGCCTCGCCGTACTCTTCGAAATGTTGCAGCGCGTCAATCATCCGCAACGTCTCGTCTATGCTTCGGCTCAACGGCAAGTCGTTCACCACCTGATGCCGCACGATTCCGTTTTTGTCGATCAGGAAACTCCCCCGATAGGCCATCGCCGGCCCTTCGAACGACACTTCGCCTTCCTCATTGTAGAGATAATCGCCCGCCAGCACATCGTACTGCTGCATAATCGTCTTGGCCGTATCGGCCACCAACGGATACCTGACCCCCTCGATCCCCCCTTGTTTTACCGGGATCGACAGCCATTTCTGATGAACGAACTGCGAATCGCCCGAGCAGCCTACTACCGCCACGTTCCGTTCGTCGAACTCCGCCATCCGTTCCTGGAAAGCGAGAATCTCCGTCGGGCACACTGCCGAGAAGTCCGCCGGGTAAAAGAAAAACAGCACGTACTTTTTACCCGCATATGTTTCCAACGAAAAATCCGGGACGATTTCGCTCCCGTTTACCACCGCTGTAGCCCGGAATACCGGAGCCTTTCTACCGACTAATACTGACATGATTTCAAGAATTTAAGTATGTAGTCGATAAGAGTGCATAATTCATGCCACGAATCGAGCCCCTGTCGAAAAGATCACCGATATGGAATCACCTGCGGCTTCTCAGGGGCGAAATCGATCTCTTTGAAGTCCGGCTCGCTGGAGACCGAGAAGGTACGATATCCCACGTCCGGCGGCCTGTTGAAAGCATACCCGAATCGAATCTCCACGTTGTTGAAAATCAGCCGTTCGTTCCGAATCCGCACCCCCGCGCCGATCGCTCCCGTAAAGCGGTTGCGAAACAGATTGTTGTCGTATCCGAGCCATCCGACATCGCCGCAGAGGAAAAACGCGAATCGGAAATGGTACAGAAACAGCGGTGTGAAGACAACCGTCTCGGAACCAATCGTCAGCCGGTTGTAACCCGTCATCCGCCAATCGGCCGAGAGTCCGCGAATTCCGCGCCCCCAACGATTCTCGTACCGCAACGCTTCGCGCTCGCCCTCCAGGCGATGAAAACCCATGGTCGCCGACAGGGTTCCGAACTGCCGGATGTAGCTGGTACGCACCCGCAACAACGGCGTGAAGTACTTGATATGCCCCGTCGCCACCGACTGTTGCAACCGATAGTTCCGGGTGAAGTAGGAGCCGAATGCCAGACTCGCCTCCAGGTAGCTGTTCCGGATCAGGTTGCCCCAATAGCCCCGAACTCCCCAATAATCTCTCCCTCCGAGCTCCTCTTCCCACTGTCGTCCGCCGACCAACTCGAACCGGAAACCGTAAGGGATGTCCTCCGTCCGTCCGAATCCGTAGATCATGTTCCCCTGAAAATAGTTCCGCCGCGAAAAACCGAATCCGACCAGAAACTGCGTCGAATGGTGGTAATACGGATTCAGCGTCTCCGAAACCTCGGGCCGCTGAAGATAACGTTCCCGATCCAGCGAAGCCGTCACATAGACGTTCGTCCCGTTCTGCCAGTTCAGACACCACGACCTGCCGCCCCAACCGCCTAAGAAGAACCGTTCGATGTAGTGCGACGTATCCGTCCGGGTCATCTCTTCGCGGCGGTAGGTGCGATCGACCGTGAAGCCGAACCCCCATCCCGTGGGGAGAATAAACGGATGAACGACGGCGAAGCGGGCCATATTCTGATCGCCTCCGCTCCCCAATCCGATGGTCGCATCGGTAAAATGTCCCAACAGATTTCGGGCTGTGTATTCGACTCCGAAGCCGAAGCGGCTCAGCTGCTTGTCGCCGGCTACTTTCAACTTCAATTCGTCGCCCGTTCCGAGAAAGTTGCGGTCGAAAACCGAGAGGCTCTTCTCCCGACTCCCCCAATTGACATCCGCGCCGATCGACCAGTTATCGCGCGCAAAGATATGGATCGACACCCCCGTCGAATCGTTCCGGTCGGGCATGACGACGAAATAGGCGGTCGCCAGATTGGGCAGGCTACGCAGCAACTCTTCATTGATCCCCAGCACGTACGGATTGAGCGTATCGCCGACCTGAAAAAGCAGGTTCTGAGCCAATTGGCGCGGTTTGGTCTGGATGTGGATTTTGTCGATCGTCCGTTGCAGCCAGCTCACGTTGCGTGTCGTATCGCGCGGCGAGAAGACGTTGGCCAACGTCCAATGAATGCCGGTGATTCTTTTTCCGGCAAAAAGTTCGAAGTAGTCTCGATTCTGTTTGAAGTCGAGCGAGGGAGTCCCCTCATCGCTGCTGTTCCGCCCCCGGATGAGCGAACGGAACAAAAAGCGCGTGAAAGCATTCTTGTATTTCCGCAGCCGCAGCGTGTCATAGAAAGCATCCGACCGGGCGCTCTGCTCCCGATAGTTGATCGGCACGATGGCCGTGTCGGCATGCAATTGGTTCGTATAATGCGGCGGAAGCTGTCCGCGAGAGGCAGGAACAGCTACTCCGAAAAGAGCGATCGAGAGAAAGAGAACGATATGTTTCCCATTACACATCGTCCGACCGGAACTGATACCCCATTCGTTTCCCCGTCTGGAGTTTCGAGTTCTCAATTTTGGTATTCATCTGGTCAACCGTCACCAGTTTGACCGTGTCGTAAGGCGGCACCAGAAGATCGAAGTCCAGGGTATAAGCCATGGTGCTCTCGATAATCTCGGTCAGGGCATCCGGCGTAATAGCCCCCTGGCCGAAATTGTCGTGCCGATAGGTCACCTGCCGTTTCCCTTCGACCATGTACTGGAAATCGCGATTGATAAAGATCCGCGCCACGAGATAGCCCTCGTCCGCCGACCGGTTGTACCGGAACGAGTCCGAAAGGAAGTTGTAGATGTTGATCACCCCGCAATAAGCATTCTGCTTATCCTGCTTCACATAAGAGTTCTGCCAGATAATGTTTTCCCGCTCGAACTGGAAGACATTGGTGTGCATGCTGAAGATCAGGATGTCGCCGGCCAGCTGAAGCTGCGCCTCGAACTTTCCCCGATCCCGGTACTCCAGCTTGATACGCCGGTCGGAAGCCCCTTCGAGTTGTTCGTTTACCTCGACGGCGTATTCCTGCAAAATCTCCTTGAGTTGTCCGAAAACCTGCTGCGTGTTGTCGAAAATTTGCTGCAAGAGCACCGACTTGGTCTTCAGTGTCTCTACGATCTGTTCGCGTTTTCCGGCGGGTTTCGCCGTCTGATTCTCTTCCATACGGTGAATTTGAAATCCTGCTTGGTGATTAAAACGAGAGGACGGTGTTTCGCAACGCCACCAGCCGCTCCAGCATCCCCTCCATCCGATCCAGCGCCAGCATATTGGCCCCGTCCGACAAAGCCTGTGCCGGATTCGGATGCGTCTCGACGAACAAGCCGTCCGCCCCCACCGCAATCGCCGCCCGGGCGATGGTTTCGATCATCTCCGGCTGTCCGCCCGTCACCCCGCTGCTCTGATTGGGCTGCTGCAACGAGTGGGTGATATCCACCACCACCGGAAATCCCGTCTGTTGCATGATCGGTATTCCCCGATAGTCCACCACGAGGTCGTAGTATCCGAACGAAGTACCCCGGTCGGTCAGCATCACCCGGTCGTTTCCCGTCTCGGTGATCTTCGCCGCGGCAAAAGCCATCGATTCGGGAGCCAAAAACTGCCCCTTCTTGATATTGACCCACCGTCCGGTCTCTCCGGCCGCGGTCAGCAGATCCGTCTGCCGACAGAGGAAAGCCGGAATCTGAAGCACATCCGCATACTCCGCCGCCATCGCCGCCTCCTCCGGATTATGAATGTCGGTCACCACCGGCACATGAAACTCCCGCCGCACCTTGGCCAACAGCTCCAACGCCCGGATATCGCCGATGCCGGTAAAAGAGTCCGACCGGCTGCGATTGGCTTTCCGATACGAAGCCTTGAAAATGTACGGAATTCCCAGCCGAGAGGTAATCTCCACCATCCGGCCGGCAATCTCCATAACGATCGCCTCGCTCTCCACCACACACGGCCCACCCATCAGAAAAAACATTCCCCGTTTTTTATTCTCCGTCGTAAAACCGGGAATCTCTACCCGAATATCCGCCTCGTCGGCCTTGTTCCGACAACAGTGCATGGTCATAAATGTCGCTTTTTTCTGTAAATTTAACCGTTTTCCCGCGAAATCCAAGCCTCGCGGCTAATATTTCCCGCCCCACAACTCCTCCATCCGCGCTTTCAGCTTCTCCTCCGCCGGATTTTCGCCCGGCTCCCAAAACCTCGTCCCCGAAAGCCCCTCCGGCATGAATTCCAACTCCACGAAATGGCCCGGATAGTCATGTGCATATTTATAGCCCGTCCCATATCCCGCCTTCTCCATCAGCGGGGTAGGGGCGTTCCGCAAGTGCAACGGCACCGGTCGATAGCCCTCCCGTTCGACCTGCGCCAAAGCCTTGTTGATCGCCATGTAGGCCGAGTTGCTCTTCGGCGAAGTGGCCAGGTAGATCGTCGCCTGCGCCAGCGTAATCCTCGCCTCCGGCATCCCGATGTTGTGCACCGTATTGAAACAGGCCTCGGCCAGCAACAGCGCGTTCGGATTGGCCAGCCCGATATCCTCCGAAGCCAGTATACACAAACGCCGGGCGATAAACCGCGGCTCTTCACCTCCTGCCAACATCCGTGCCAAATAGTAGATCGCCGCATTCGGATCGCTTCCCCGCACACTCTTGATAAAGGCCGAAATGACATCGTAATGCTCCTCGCCCCCCTTATCGTACCGGGCGACGTTCTGCTGCAAAGCCCCCCGCACCGTCTCGTCGTTGATCACGATCGGCGCCTCTTCCTCCGCCATCCCGCACAGCATATCGACGATATTCAACAACTTCCGCGCATCGCCGCCGCTGAAAGCGAACAATGCCCCCGTCTCTTCGATCCGAATCTCCCGCTCCTTGAGGTAGATATCCTCCTTAATTACCCGGTCAAGTAACGCGCGCAAATCATCCTCTGCCAATGGTTTGAGGATATAGACCTGACACCGCGAAAGCAGCGGCCGGATCACCTCGAACGACGGATTCTCGGTCGTCGCCCCGATCAGCGTCACCACCCCCTGCTCGACAGCCCCGAGCAACGAGTCCTGCTGCGCCTTGTTGAATCGATGGATTTCGTCGATGAACAGCACCGGAGGCGCCGAGTCGAAAAATCGGCTCGACTTCGCCTTCTCCAACACCTCGCGCACCTCCTTCACCCCCGCATTGATTGCACTGAGTGTAAAAAACTTACGTTCCAGCGACCGGGCCATAATCTGCGCCAGCGTCGTTTTGCCCACTCCCGGAGGCCCCCACAGAATGAAGGAGGAAAGGTTCCGCGACGCCACCAGTTTGCGCAACACCCCCTCCGGCCCGACCAGATGGGTCTGACCGATATACTGCTCCAGCGTCGTGGGACGCATCCGTTCCGCTAATGGTATGCTGCTCGTCATAATATACAAAGATACTTCGGTTTCTCAAATTATTATAACTTTGGTGCGCAATAGCGCCACTCCGTATGATCAAAATAGGGTTGATTTCCGACACGCACGGAACGTTCGACGACAAAATCAGGCATTTTCTCGATCCGGTGAGCGAGATTTGGCACGCCGGCGACATCGGTTCGCTGGAGCTGGCCGACGAGATAGCCGCTTTCCGCCCCCTGAAAGCCGTCTACGGCAATATCGACGACCACCGCGTGCGGACCGTCTATCCGAAATTCCAGCACATCGTGTGCGAGAATCTGAGCGTCGTGATGACCCATATCGGCGGCTATCCGGGCCGTTACGAGCCCGAAGCCCGGATGTGGATCGAGCGGATCCACCCCGACCTATTCATCAGCGGCCACTCGCACATCCTCAAAGTCATAAACGACAAAAAGTACCATCTATTGCATATGAATCCGGGGGCGGCCGGATATGGTTATCAGGGAGTTCGCACCGCTCTGCGTTTCACGGTCGACGGCAACCGGGTGACCGAAGTGGAGGTCGGCGAGTTCTGACGATGAGACGATTTTTCCTATTATCAGTCGGTTTGTTATTCGGCTCGATTTCAGTCGTTTTCTCCTCTTCATCAGAACCGACGCTTTCGGCGGCGGAATTGAAAACCGAGCAGCAAAATATCCTGAAAAAACTCGGCAAGCGTCCCTCCCTGTTCGACCCGTGGCGCAGCGAATCGGTACGGAGCGTCGTGCTGGAGCGGGTGAAATTGAGTCCTGATAAAAAGCGGCTGGAGCTCTATTGCAATGTGGGGCTGGCACAGATCGCCATCCGACAGGAGTTGCTCGGACAATGGGCCGACGCTGTACGGGAAACTTTAGGGGCAGGGTATCAGAACTGCGACGTGCGTTTCTTCGCTTATAAAATTCCTGCCGAACGATTCATTCCCAATGCTTTCCGTCCGAAAGAGGGGCGCGATCCGAAACGCGCGAGCACGCCGATCCACATTCGCCCGCTGACCCGTCGTGCCGATCGCTCGGGGTATAGTCTCGGATTGGGCGGACGGCATATCGCCCTGTGGGGAGGCCACGGAAAATACTATCAGGAAGAGGAGGATTCCGCCTGGCTCTGGCAGCGCGCTCCGCTATTCACCACCATCGAAGACCTCAATACACAGGAGTTCGCCTCGCGTTATCTGGCTCCGATGCTGGAACGGGCTGGCGCAGTCGTGGTGATGGCCCGCGAACGCGATCCCCAACCCGCAGAGATCATTCTCGACAACGACAACCCGACGCAGGAGGGCCGGGGAATCGACACAGTCGGCAAGTGGGAAAAAATGAATTTCGGATTTGCCATCCCGGACACCTTAGACCACCAAAATCCATTTCGTCAAGGTACCGTATTAAAGGCTAGTATCTCAGCTCAATTCAAGCCATCCTTAACCTATCGTATCGCTTTAGATCGACCGGGGAATTACGGAGTCTATGTCAGCTGGAAAGCCCTCCCCACCAACCTGACGAACGCCCGTTACACGATCTTTCACGCCGGCGGGCAGGCCGAATTCGAAGTCAATCAGCGAATCGGCGGCTCGACGTGGGTTTGGCTGGGACGATTCGACCTCGACAGCGCCTCGAAAATCGTACTGAGCGCACCGGAAAAGGCGACTACGGGGACACTGACCGCCGACGCCGTGAAGATCGGCGGCGGACTGGGCAACATTCGACGCGGCGGAACGACCAGCGGCGTAGCACGCTATGCCGAAGCGGCCCGCTACTGGATGCAATACAGCGGCGTGCCGGACTCGATCTATGCACAGGAGACCTTATCCCCTGAAAACGAAGAGGGTAAACAGCTCGACTACATCGATAACTTCAAGGGAAACGGCGACTGGTGCAACTACATCCGCTACCAGAAAAACATCCCGCTGGATGCGGCGATCGGCCTGCACACGGACGCCGGCATCTGCGACTCGATCATCGGCACCCTCTCTATCCATTATACGAACCGGACGAAGGCGCAATACCGGAACGGAAAGAGCAAACTGGCGGCGCGCGACCTGGCCGACCTGGTACAGACCCAAATCGTGAGCGATCTGCGGACACGGCATGAGCCGCATTGGACGCGTCGCGCGATCTACGACAAAAGTTACGCTGAGATTTCGCGGCCGGATATGCCGGCCACGCTGATCGAGATGTTCTCGCACCAGAATGCCGCCGACATGGCACTGGCGATGGATCCGACCTTCCGGTTCGACATGGCGCGAGCGATCTACAAAGGGCTGTTGCGCTTTCTGGCCGACCGTTACGGCCGGCGGTATGTCGTCCAGCCGCTGCCGCCCTCGTCGCTCTATACCGAATGGGCGGGCGGCGACTCCGTGCGGATCGGATGGAGCCCCACTGTCGACCCGCTCGAAACGACAGCCGTTCCGAATCGGTACCGAGTCTATCGGCGCATCGGCAGCGACGGGGCATTCGATGAGGGTTTCGAAACACGTACGGCCCGGATCGAGTTGCCGATACCGCGGGACGGACGCGTTTACAGCTTCCGGATTACGGCCATCAACGAAGGAGGCGAGAGTTTTCCGAGCGAGATCGTGGCGGTGGGCCTGAGCCCGACGGAGCAGGGCAGGGCACTGGTGGTGAACGGTTTCACCCGGCTCAGTCCGCCGGGATTACGACGAGACAACAAGTCGGGCAAATTGTTGGGATTCGATTTGGAGTCCGACCCGGGCGTTCCCTACCGGAACGACCTCTCGATCGTGGGGCCGCAGGTCGATTTCGACCCCTTCTCGCCTTTCGAAGAGAATGACCGACCCGGCTGGGGCGGCTCTTCCGAAACGTGGTATCCGCACGGAGCAGGCGGCAACTCCTTCGATTATCCGGCTATACACGGCGAAGCCTTACTGGCTGCCGGTTACTCGTTCACGAGTTGTTCCCGAAAGGCTTTCGCCCGTCGACAAATCCGACCTTCCGACTACCGACTGGTCGATTTGATTCTGGGTGCACAGCGGAGCTACCCGAAACGCTATCGAATTTTCGACAGGCTGTTATATAATAAGTTGCAGCAGATAGCTAAAGATTCGATTCCGCTTTTGATCTCCGGCAGTTACCTCGGCTGCGATCCGGGCGTTTCGGCCGAGATGCGGAAAGGCTTGGGCTACGGCCTCGCCGAAACGATCCCCAATCCGATACCCAGACAGGCGGATCGTTACTTTACTCCGACCTTCGACCGGTTGCAGCCGACAGAGGGAGGCCGTCAGATCGCTTCGGAAGATTGGCCGACGAGCGGCGTTCGGAACGGGAAAACCATCCTGCTCGGCTTTCCGATCGAATACTTGGAAAAGAACGCTTTACAAAGTTTATTTCAACACCTAATCACCACGCCATGAGACTGGGACACACCGCATTGTGGTGCGCCGATCTGGAGGCCATGCGCACCTTTTACGAAACCTATTTCAACGGGCGCAGCGGCCCGAAATACGTGAATCCGGCCAAGGGTTTCGAGTCCTATTTCATCCGCTTCGACGGCGATGCGGCACTCGAAATCATGCGGAGCACGCAGGTCGGCGAACGAGCCGCAACACCGCTTCTCGGCTGGTGCCATATCTCCTTCACCGTAGGCTCCGAGGAGGCGGTACACGCCTTAACCGAACGTTTAAGAAAGGACGGTTATCGGACTCTCTCCGAACCCCGTAGAACCGGCGACGGATTCTACGAAAGCTCGGTGGCAGACCCGGAAGGAAATCCGGTCGAAATCTGCGCTTGAACCGAACGAAAAAAAAGCTACTTTTACAGTCGCTTAGCTGAATGATAAAAACACATGGGGGTCAAACATAAAATCCGCCTGGGCTTCACGGCCATCGGCATTCTGCTGTTTCTGTCCGGCATCATCTCGTCGCTCGAACTGGTGCGCTTCAACCGCACGACGCACAACCTGCTGGAGCGGAGCCAGAACTGTATCGAACGGTCGAAAGAGATGCTCGACGCCGTACAGGAACAAAATACGGCACTTCTGCTTCGGATCACCAACCGCAAACTGGGGGTCGTTTACGACTCCATGCTGGTCAAAAGCAACCGGGACTTCGAACAGGCCTTGCAAAGCGCGGGAGCCGATTTCCGCGACCCGTCGCAGCTGGAGAGTATCCGGACGGCGGCGCGCTACTACAACAGCATCGTCGCTCAGGCCAGCGATACGACCGACATCACCTGGTTTACGGACGTCTACAAAACCTCGTACTACAACCTGACCCACGCCATCAAAGAGTTTATCGTGCAAATCCAGCAGCGCACGATCGACTACACGGCACAACTGGAACGGAACGCCTATCGGGCTTCGATGGTCGGGATCATCGCCCTGGGCGGCGGGATTCTGCTGCTGCTCGTCTTCTATTTCATGCTGAACAGCTACTTTCTCGACCCGGTGCTTCGGATCACGCGCGCACTGAAAGGATACGTCGATTCGCGCCTGCCGTTCACCGTAAACGTCGCCACGCAGGATGAGATCAATACCCTGCGGGAGAACATCGCCGCTCTGGTTTCGGCCCACAAAAAGATGAAACAAGACGGAGAACGATGAAATTCGGAGTCGTCATACGCTATGTCGGACTGGTGCTGCTGTTCAACGCCGCATTCATGCTGATCTCGGCCCTGATCTCGCTGTTCAACGGCCTCGACACGGGATTCTATCCCCTGCTGGTCAGCTTCCTCATCACCTCGATCATCGGTTCGTTCCCCCTGATCTTCGTACCGAACGACAACAACCTCTCGAATAAAGAGAGCTACGTGATCGTGACGATGGCGTGGGTAATGTCTTGCCTGCTGGGCATGCTGCCTTATCTGATCTGGGGCGGCGAATTTTCCCCGACCAACGCCTGGTTCGAAAGCACATCGGGATTCACCACCACCGGAGCGACCATTTTGAGCGACGTCGAGGCGTTGCCCAAAGGCCTTTTGTTCTGGCGTGCCTCGACCCACTGGGTCGGCGGCGTGGGCGTCGTTCTCTTCGCCCTGGTGATTCTGCCCTCGATGGGGCGGATGAAGATGAGCCTGTCCAGCGCCGAGATGTCGATGATGGCCAAAGACAACTTCCGGTACACCACGAAAAAGATCCTGAAAATCATCGTCTTCATCTACGTCGGGCTGACCCTGTGCGAAACCGCGGCCTTGATGCTCGTCGGCATGGAGCCGTTCGACGCCGTGACCAACTCCTTCTCCACGGTCGCCACCGGCGGATTCTGTATCCGGAATCAGAGCATCATGTACTATCACAGTGTGGTGATCGAAATAATCGTCATGTTCTTCATGATCCTCTCCGGGATACACATGGGGCTGGTCTATGCCACGATATGCGGCAAACGCAACAACATCTTCCGGTCGGAAGTCACGCGATTCTATATCCTCTCGATCGTCATCTGCACCGCCATCGTGGCGGCCGGACTGCTGATGAATCACAACTATCCGACCTTCGGCGAGGCGATCCGATACGGAACCTTTCAGGTCGTTTCGCACATCACGACGACCGGATTCGCTTCAGCCAGCGATGCCTTGTGGCCTCCGCTGGCCATTATTACCATCATCTACTGCATGATCCAGTGTTCGATGGCCGGGTCGACCTCCGGAGGGATCAAAGCCGACCGGGTGCTGCTGATGTTCAAAGCGATCCGTGCACGGATGCTGAAACTGCAACATCCGAACGCCGTGATCCGCATCAAACAGAACGGCGTCACGCAGGACGACGGCATGATCAATGCCGCCATCCTGCTGGTCGTCATCTACCTGTTGAGCGCGCTGGGAGGCACCGTACTGCTTACGGCCATGAACCTCGACCTGCTGACCAGCTTCACCGCCGTGATCTCCAGCCTGAGCAACGTCGGGCCCGGATTCGGCAAAATCAGTAACCTCGACAACTTCGGCGCATTGCCCGCGGCAGCCAAATGGCTCCTGACGGGACTGATGCTCTTCGGGCGTCTGGAATTTTTCGGATTCATCCATATTTTCATGCTTCGCAGTTGGAAATGACCGGAATAATATCTATTTTGCGTTTGCAACCGATGATAAAAAAGATTTCATACCGTATCGTATGTTTCGGCTGGTGTTGGCTGGCGGGAACGGGGATGGCGTGTGCCCAGGAGGTGCGGATGGCGGGATTGGCGGAGAATGCGGAATATACCCGCTTGCTGCGGGAGCAGGAGATGTTGAAGGCTTGCGAGGATTCTACCCTATCGTTGATCGAGCAGAATCGGCGGCTCTTCGAAGAGGGAAGTGATCGGGAGCGGGTCGGAGGAGAGATCGTGCGGCTGGAGAGCGAACTCTTCGACGTGCGGAGCAAGATCGGCAAGGTGGCGGCCCGGGTGGCGGCGATGGAGCAGACCTACCTGATCGAACACATGGATAACGAGGGAGAGGCGGAGACGAGTGTTGTCACGGGCGAACGGACATTGTTCGACAACCCGTTTTTCGTTGAAAACCTGAGTCGGAACGACCGGACACTCTTCGGATTGAGCCCGCGAATTGAACCGGAAGTCATGAAAATCAACCGGTTGGTTTCGGGCCTGTACGACCAGCTCTTGACCGTGAAACGGCAGTACGAAGCGGCGGGCGACGAGGAGACGATCGACAGTTTGTGGAGGCGTTCCGGCGAGCTCAAAGAGCAGATCGAACAGGTCGATGCCTTGATGGAGCGGCTTTGGCTGGTGATTTACGACCGGAAACGGGACAACTACCCAGTATTGGTCGATCAGATAGGCACTCTCGACCGGTTGCAGCTCGAACAGCTCGACCGGGAGAGCCGACAGGTGCGGCGAGCCGAGGGGTGGGCCGGCGAGCAGTTGGCGCCTCTGGTGGCGACCTACCCGTTGCAAAAGCAACTGATGCTCGATTACGAAATTGCGATGGCAGAGGCTTTAGAGTTGACTGCGGCGCGGGACTCGTTAGCGACGGAGCGGGGGAAATACTCCGCCGAGAAGCTGGCGGAAGAGATGACCTACCGGGACATTCGCTTCGAACCGCGGAGTTTGGTCGTCTACGCACCGATCACCAAGGCCGGGGAGGGAGAAAGTCGGAATTATACGACCGTCGCGGATATTCCGACGCTGCATGTGCCGAAGATGGGGATTTACTATACGGTGCAAATCGCCAACTACGCCACCGCGCCGAAAAGCATCGACGTTTTCAAAGGCATGACGCCGATTATGTCACAAAAGGCGACCAACGGACAATGGCGTTATATGGCAGGCGGTTTCGACACCTATGCGGCGGCCAGTGCGGCTGCGGCACAGATGGTTCGAGGGGGATTCCGGGCTACGGTCGTGGCTTATGTCGACGGAAAAATCACGACACCGGCGAAAGCCAAGGCGCTCGAAGCGACAAAGAGCACTGCCGGCGGTGGAGAGGATAATAGTACAGCTTCCGCGGCGGGACGACAGGGGAGATTCCATATCGAAATTATTCCGGCCGAACAACGCCTCTCGACCGCAATTCGTGAGATCGTCAAGGCGCGGGCGACCGGAACGACCATTGTGCGGAGTACGGTGGGGAACGACGTGGTCTACACCATCGGAGCATTCGCCACGCGGAAAGAGGCGGAGGCACTGATCGGCGCGTTGGGCGATCAACCAAATATCAAAATGAAAATCGTGACCTTATGACACTCTGGATCACCCTTCTGATTCTGCTCGGCCTATTGCTGTTCGTCGCGGAATTGGTTCTCCTGCCGGGCATCACGCTGGCGGCGGTGGGAGCATTCGTCTGCCTGGTGAGTGCTGCGACATGGGCTTTCGCAGGGGGAGGATTGGTGACCGGATTCATCGTTGTCGGAATCATTGTCCTCTGTTTGAGCATATTGACCTTGCTGTTTTTACGGCCGAAGACATGGAATCGGGTTGCGCTGAAAACCAACATCGAATCGCAAGTCCAACCGGTCGAGATTGAAAAACAGGTGGAAGTGGGCGTACAGGGCTATACATTGACCCGTTTGGCGCCGATGGGAAAAGTACAGATCGGCGACACGATTTTCGAAGCGAAATCGTTGGACAGTTACGTCGATCCGCGGCGCGAAGTGATCGTAATCGGATACGACAACGCCAGCCTCGTCGTCCGACCGCTTTGATCTCCCGCAACACGTTGAAATACACAGAACAACCATATGGAAATCTCAACAACCGCCATTGTCATCGCCGCAGTTTCGATCATTCTGCTGTGGATCATTCTTTACTTCATTCCCATCGGACTTTGGTTCTCCGCCTTGGTTTCCGGCGTGCGGATCAGCCTGTTGCAACTGGTTCTGATGCGTTGGCGCAAGGTGCCGCCGGCTACGATCGTATCCGCCATGATCGAAGGGACGAAAGCCGGCCTCCATCTCAATCCGAACGAACTGGAGGCGCATTACCTGGCGGGCGGGCATGTGGCCAATGTCGTTCACGCGCTGGTTTCGGCACAAAAGGCCAATATTACACTCGATTTCAAGATGGCTACGGCTATCGATCTGGCGGGACGGGACGTATTCGAAGCGGTGCAAATGTCCGTGAATCCGAAAGTGATCAACACCCCTCCGGTGACGGCGGTAGCTAAGGACGGGATTCAGCTGATTGCCAAAGCGCGGGTGACCGTGCGGGCCAACATCAAACAGTTGGTCGGCGGAGCAGGCGAAGAGACCGTGCTGGCGCGGGTAGGAGAGGGAATCGTCTCCTCGATCGGGTCGTCCGATTCGCATAAGAGCGTGATGGAGAACCCCGATTTTATTTCGCGAGTCGTATTGGAAAAGGGGCTTGACGCCGGGACAGCATTTGAAATCCTCTCCATCGACATTGCAGATATCGACGTGGGACGGAACATCGGAGCCGTGCTTCAGATGGATCAGGCCAACGCCGACAAGAACATCGCACAGGCACGGGCGGAAGAGAAACGAGCGATGGCCGTGGCGTTGGAACAGGAGATGAAGGCGAAGGCACAGGAGGCTCGTGCGAAAGTGATCGAAGCCGAAGCAGGCATTCCGATGGCCATCGCCGAAGCATTCCGGAATGGCAACCTGGGGATTATGGACTATTATAAGCTCCGTAATATTCAGGCAGATACCTCGATGCGGGAGAGCATCGGCAAGCCGGGCGATGTGAGCAAGTGATAATTTTCGTTCGACACGACGATTTTGATTTGGAAATAAGGAGTGAAAGCACTACTTTTGTCCTGCTTTCAGCGCCTTTCCGGAGAGATGGGTGAGTGGCTGAAACCAGCAGTTTGCTAAACTGCCGTACGGAGTAATCTGTACCGGGGGTTCGAATCCCCCTCTCTCCGCAGAATTCTCGAAAGAGGGTAAAAAATCCTGTAAGACCTTGATCTTACAGGATTTTTCTTTTACGATATGAATAGAATTATCATCATAGGCAACGGATTTGACAAGGCACATGGTCTTGCTACCGGATATAGAGATTTTATAGACAACTATTGGATCAACGTTTCCGGTCATATATTCAACGGTTACAAACGTGAGATTGCAACACAATGGAGAGTAATCAATGATCCATCATCTTACGAAGACGAATTTGTATTATTCGAGGTGTTCCGAGACAAACGACATAAAACGCCAGAGCCATTATACTCTCACTTGAATTCAACCCCATACGATGAGGTTCGAGAGCTGGTTGCCATATTCAATGATAGTACTAATATGAGGTATGACGGTTCGGTTCGCCTCACTTTCAAAAATAAATTCTTCGAGCATATTTCCGGTCGTTGTTCTCTCGATACCTGGATGGACATCGAGAACGAATATTATGGAAAATTGAAAGAGCTGCTTGCGGAAGACAACACAGTTATTCGGAGTGAAAAGGTTCGGGCATTGAACCGAGAGTTCGATGCCGTAAAAAAGCGACTTGAAATCTATTTGACAGAGGTAGTCCAAAAAATGCAAACCAAACTATTTCCGTCTATTCAAGAGGCATTCAACAGTATAATTGATTCAAGAGAAGTTGCTTTCGGAAAGCAGACAATGTTTGTTGATTCCATCTTTAATAATATTATCACTTTTGGGGAAGACGATGCAGTTCAATTAGACAAAAAAGAAGACCCTAATTATCTTTTTTACCATTCAAAGGACGAAAAACGTAAATACTATGTCTTGAAACATTTATCCGACAAGCATTTTCAAGAAATTCATTGCACACCTTCCAATACCTTAATCTTAAATTTCAATTACACCCAAACTGCAAAACAATTATATGCAAGAGATGCCGATGAGATAATTGATATTCATGGAGCACTTAACAATGAACGTACCCCGATCATTTTCGGCTATGGCGACGAGTTGGACGATGATTACAAACGAATCGAGAAGTTACAAGACAATGACTTTCTCGAAAATATCAAGTCTGTACGCTACCATGAAACAGGCAATTACCGTCAGTTGTTGGGTTTTATTGAATCCGAGACGTATCAAGTAATTACTATGGGACATTCGTGCGGCAACTCCGATCGCACGCTGCTCAATACCTTATTCGAGCATCGCAACTGCATCTCCGTAAAAGTCTATTATCATCAGCGAGAGGATGGCACAGATGATTACAGCCAGTTGATTCGAAATCTTTCGCGCAATTTCAACGATAAACCTGCCATGCGAGACAAAGTCGTCAATAAAGAGTATTGTTTACCTCTCGTTCCCATACCGAGAAAACATACAGAAGAATCGCTTTAAAAAATAAGTTATATCTGCAAAACAAGGGGGGAATTCTTGCCCCTGTCTAATTCTACATCGTTATTGTTCCAACTCTCCGTAGAGGATGGACTCATAGAATCATTCCATTTGTCAAGCCTTTTGGGCACTAAAACGGCGGTTCGCTGTCGAACCCGCCGCCCGCCGAGGCAAACGGATCGATCGGCCCCGCACCTCCCGCAGCTCCTTCCAAAGTCGCCACACGTCCCCCCGCATCGAAATCCGAGTCGAAACCGCTCGATGCAATCGTACTGTAACCATCCATTCCGCCGCCCACGATACCGCCGAAACCCGTATCGTCCCAGTCCACGAACTTCGCCTGCTCCTTCCGGAAACGCAGTTTAATCGTATCCACCGCCCCGTTCCGGTGCTTGGCCACGATAATCTCCGCCAACCCCTGCGTCGGCTGCCCGTCCTCGTCCATCGTCATCCCATAATACTCCGGCCGGTGGATAAACGCCACGATATCCGCATCCTGCTCGATCGCTCCCGACTCGCGCAAGTCCGAAAGCTGAGGACGCTTCGTCCCGCCCCGTGCTTCGACATTCCGGCTCAGCTGCGACAACGCCAGGATCGGCACATCCAACTCCTTGGCAATCGCCTTGAGCGTCCGCGAAATCGTCGCCACCTCCTGCTCCCGGTTCCCCCGGTTATCCGTCGTCCCCACCGTCATCAGCTGCAAGTAGTCGATAATCACCAGCTCGATATTATGCTGCGCCTTGAGCCGCCGCACCTTCGAACGGAACTCGTAAATCGAAAGAGCAGGGGTGTCGTCGATAAACATCTGCGCCGCCGCCAGCGGTTTGATCGACGTTTCGAGATGTTTCCACTCGTCCGGCGAAAGGCGACCATTCTTGATATTCTCCGACGTGAGTCCCGACTCGCCGATAATCAGACGCGTCATCAACTGTACCGAACTCATTTCCAACGAAAAGACCGCCACCGCCTTCTGATAATCCACCGAAATGTTGCGCGCCATCGTCAGCACGAAAGCCGTCTTCCCCATCGCCGGCCGCGCCGCGATAATCACCAAGTCCGACGGCTGCCACCCCAGCGTCAGTCGGTCGAGATCGGTGAATCCGCTCGGAATCCCGCTCAGGCCGTCCGGTTTCTGAGCCGCCTCCTCGATTTTCTGGATCGCCTTGCTCACGATATCGCGCGCACTCTGCACATCGCGCCGGATATTGCCCTCCGCAATCACAAAAATGGCCTGCTCCGCCTGATTGATCAACTCTTCGACGTCGATCGAGTCGTCGAACGACTGTTTCTGAATTTCGGTCGAAGCCGAAATCAGCTGCCGTTGCACATATTTCTGCGCCACAATTTTGGCGTGAAACTCCAAATGCGCCGCCGACCCCACCTTCTGGGTCAGCTCCGCCAGATAGACCGGCCCGCCCACCATGGCCAACTGTCCTTTCTTCTGGAGTTGCTGGCCGACGGTGTAGAGGTCGATCGGTTCGATCCGCGCCGAGAGGTCGAGAATCGCCTGATAGATAATCTGGTGCGCCTCGCGGTAAAACGACTCGGGCACCAGAATTTCCTGAATCCCGAGAATTGCATGTTTTTCGAGCATCAACGCCCCCAATACAGCTTCTTCCAGCTCCACCGCCTGCGGAGGCGTCACACCCATCTGCTGGCTCACCGCCGTGATCGATTCGGTCGTCTTGCGCCGGGTCGCTATCTTTTTGGCTTCCGGATCTTGTTTGTATTCTGCCATGGTCTTTCGTTTCGTTTTCCAATGCCCCCCTGCCGGGCCGCGGTCGGCCGTTTATACCAGAAAAAATGGGCCTTTTGCCGCTCCTTTTCCTCCCGCGTGCGCGCCACATACAACTTCTCTCCCGTGTAAGGATTCAGCCCCGTGTAGAACATCACCGAACTCAGCGTCATCGGCGTCGGCGTCAAATCCTGCACCTGTTCCAAGCGGAAATTCAGTCGTTTGGTGATCTCCGCCAGCTCCCGCATATCGCCCTCCGTACACCCCGGATGGCTCGAAATAAAGTAAGGTATCAACTGGTACGGCAGCCCCTCGCGCTCGCAAATCCCGCGGAACCGCTCGTTCAACTGCTCGAAAAGCGAGAACGACGGCTTCCGCATCAGCCCCAACACTTTGTCCGAGGTATGTTCCGGCGCCACCTTCAACCGCCCGCTCGTGTGGTATTTCACCACCTCGTCCAGGTACGGCGACCCGTCGAACAGGTCGTACCGAATCCCGCTCCCGATATAGGCGTGCTTCACCCCCTTTATGTTGCGAATCTTCCGGTAGAGCTCCAACAACGGCCGGTGGTCGTTATCCAGGTTCAGACAGACTTTCGGAAAGATACACGAAGGCCTCGTACACCGCCCGCACAACTCCCGGTTCCGTCCCCCCATCCGATACATATTGGCCGACGGCCCGCCGATATCCGACAGGTTGCCCCGGAAATCGGCCATCTGCGTAATGCGTTCCACCTCCCGCAGAATCGACCTCTCGCTCCGCGAAGAGACGAATTTTCCCTGGTGCGCCGATATGGTACAAAAGCTGCACCCCCCGAAACATCCCCGGTGCAGATTGACCGAGTGTTTGATCATCTCATACGCCGCAATCGCCCCCTTCCCCTGATATCGCGGATGGGGCAGCCGCGTGTAAGGCAGGTCGAAACTGTGATCCATCTCGGCCTCCGTCAGGTAAGGGTAGGGCGGATTGACCACCACATACTTATCCCCTGTCTTTTCGGCCAATACCGAAGCCTCCACACGGTTCGATTCGGTTTCGATCTTCGTAAAGTTCTCGCCGAATTTCTCCGGGCTTTTCACGCAATCCTCATACGAATGTAGTTGCAAAGCCCCCTCCGGCACCGAATCCGACAAATAGGCCACCTGCGGCAAGCGTGCCAATCGTTTGAGGTTAAATCCGTTGTGCATCCGCCGTGCCAGTTCGACCATCACCCGGTCGCCCATCCCGTAGGTCAACAGATCCGCCCCGCTCTCCGCCAGAAACGACGGTCGGAGCCGATCTTCCCAATAATCGTAATGGGTCAACCGCCTGAGCGAGGCCTCGATCCCTCCGATAACGACCGGCACCCCCGGATAGAGCTCCTTCAATATCCGCGTGTAGACCAAAGTCGGGTAGTCCGGCCTTTGCCCCGCCCGACCGCCCGGCGTGTAAGCATCATCCGACCGCCTGCGCCGCGTAGCCGTGTAGTGGTTCACCATCGAGTCCATCGCTCCGGCCGTCACGCCGAAAAACAGACGCGGCTTGCCTAACTTCCGGAAATCCCGCAAATCGTCCCGCCAGTTCGGCTGCGGCACGATCGCCACCCGATACCCTTCGGCCTCCAGCAGCCGTCCGATCACCGCCGCACCGAATGCCGGATGGTCGACATACGCATCCCCGGTGAAAAGAATGACATCCAATTCTTCCCACCCGCGCGCAGCCATCTCCTTAGCCGAAGTGGGCAAAAATGCGTTCGGTGAAACCATCATAACAAATTAGACGGTATAGAGCCCGTTTTTTTGGAAAGCGTAATCAGCCTCGATCCGTTCCGGCGCATCGGCCTCCAGCAATAGCAACAGCTCACGAGAAAACTCCAAATATCCCGTCCCGTTCGCCGTCACGATCCCTCTGTCGGCCACCGCCTGCCGCTCCACAAACCCCGCCTCGTTGGTATACCGCTCTCCGCCCCACAACTTCAACTGTTCCACCGTATTCCCCGTATGCCGCACTCCGTTCAGAAATCCATGAGCCGCCAAAAACGAAGCCCCGTTGCAGATCCCCCCTACAATCTTCCCTCGCTCCCGCGCACGCTGCGCCAACTCCGCCACCCGTTCCGCCTCGGCCGACTGCCAGCCGGTGCCGCCGATCAACACCAGCGCAGCGTACTCCTCCGGCAGCGTTGCGAAATCGTAATCCGGCAACGTCCGGAAACCGCCGATCGAGACCACCACCTCCCGCGTCGGCCCCACCACACGCGGCACATACCGCCCGCCGCTCCGCAATCCGGCAGCCAAAAAAGCGCTCTCCCAATCGGCATATTCATTCAATAAGACCAGCAAAACCTCTTTCATGCTATTTCCATTTTTACTTTTCGTTCGGTAACAACAACGACGAATCCCCGTAACTCAGGAAACGGAATCCGTGATCCAAAGCGTATGCGTAAATCTCGCGCCAACGCTCTCCGACCAAAGCCGAAATCAGGAGCAATAGCGTACTCTGCGGCTGGTGGAAGTTGGTGATCAGGCCCCGCACCGTCCGCCACCGGTAGCCCGGCACGATCATAATCTCCGTCGCCCCCTGCAAATGCGTCAAACCCCGTTCCCGCATCCACCCGGCCAATGCCGCCAAAGGTGCAGAAGCATTCGCCGCAGTAGCCCCATTCTCGTAAGCCTCCCACTGGCCGACCACCCGCTCCGGCTCCGCATCTCCCCGGAGCAAAACCCGCTCGCCCAACACCGCCAGCGACTCCAGCGTCCGCACCGACGTCGTCCCCACCGCTACGATCCCCGCTCCGCCAACCGCAGCCGCCAGTCGTTCGAGCGTCGCCAAATCGACATGAAACACCTCCGTGTGCATGTGATGCTCCCGCGCATCCGCCGCCTTGACCGGCAGAAACGTCCCCGCCCCGACATGCAACGTCACCCGCTCCGTCCGAAATCCCCGCTCCGGCAACGACTCGATGATCTCCGGCGTGAAATGCAGCCCTGCCGTCGGCGCCGCCACCGATCCTTCCCACCGCGAATAGACTGTCTGATAACGCACCGTGTCGATCTCCTCGCTCTCGCGACACAAGTAGGGCGGTATCGGCGTCCGTCCCAGCAACTCCAACAGCTGGCCGAACGTATGTTCCGAACTCCAACTAAAGCGAATAATATCCCCTCCCGACAAGTCGGGCATACGTTCCGCCGACAAAATCCCCCCGTCGTATTCGATCGCCAAAGGCCCCTCTTTCCACTTTTTGGAGTTGCCCACGATACAGTGCCACGCACAAGAGCCCCTCACCGCAAACGCCCGTTCGTAATCCGCCGGTTCGGCCGGTTCCAGACAGAAAATTTCGATCCGCGCCCCCGTCGCTTTATGGAACAGAAGTCGCGCCCGAATCACCCGGGTATCGTTGAACACGACCGTCGCCCCGGCCGGCAGAAAATCGGCGACCTGCCGAAAAACGCTTTCGCCGACCGCCCCCCCGCGGTAGAGCAAAAGTTTGGAATCCGCCCGCTCCGCCAGCGGAAAACGGGCGATCCGTTCGTCCGGCAGCGGATAATCGAATTCCGAAATGGCTATTGCCTTCTCCATCAAAACCGTTAATTTTGCACAAATTTAGCGATAAACTATGATTAAAGCAGGCAGCCGGGTAAAATTCGTATCGGACACGGGCGTGGGCATCGTGCGTTCCATACAGGGAAACATGGCCTACGTCGAAGTGGAAGACGGATTCGAGATTCCGGCCTTGATCAGCGATATCGTGGAGGTGGAGATCGAAGCCGAGAATGCGGCGATTGTCAAAATCGGCCCGTCCGACCCCAAACCGTCATCCTCCTCGGTCCATGCCGCGCATACGGGCGAAACGCCGAACCGCAAACAACGGGCGACGGTGCGGGGGTTGAATAATTACGGTCGGGTTTCGCTGGCGGACGATTACGAAGACGACGAGCCGATCGACCTGTTGAAATTCCGGAAGTCGTTCACCGCGTCCGTAGCGGAAACCGAGGTCGATGCCACGCCGGCAGCGCCGGAAAAGGCACCGTGGGAGGTGACGGATTATCTCGTGAAACTGCTCTTCGTTCCGGTGGCGGACACGGATAAACCGGCCGAAAATGCGGACTTGGAGGCGTGGTTGGTGAACGACAGCAGCTACACGCTCTTCTACAACATCGCAAGGCGGGAACAACGGGGCGGAGGGGTTTTCGTGCGGACGATCGCCAGCGGGACGTTGGCGGCAGATTCGAAACAGCAAATCAAGCTCTACCGGCGGGCGGAGCTGGCCGAGATTTCGACCTTGCACATCAGTCTGTTGCCGTACAAACCGACGGCATTCGTGCCGCAGGCTGTGGAGGCGTTCGACCTGGAGCTACACCCGCTGAAATTCGTGCGGGCGGCTTCGTTCGTCGAAAACGATTACTTCGAGGCGGCGGCCTTGGAGTTCGTGCTGGCGTCGTCCAATGAGGCGACCGATACGGCGGCTCCGGTTATTCCGGCGCGGGTGCCGAAGCCGAAGGAGAATACCGTTCCGCACAAGCCTTCGACGAAAGACGAGGAGGTGGTGGACTTGCACGCCGAAGCGATTCTCGACTCGACGGACGGAATGGCTCCAGGCGAGATACTGAAGGCTCAGTTGGCGCGTTTTACGGTGGCTCTCGACGGCGCTGTCAAAGCAGGCCGACAAAAAAGGATCGTCTTTATCCATGGGGTAGGAAAGGGAAAATTGCGGTATGAGATCGAAAAAGAGCTCAAACGCAACTATCCGAAGTTGCGGTATCAGGATGCTTCGTTTGCGGAGTACGGATACGGAGCGATTATGGTTTTCTTGAAATAATTTGTCCTGTCTACGTTCCTGTTATTGTACAGGCCGGAACTGCCGCTTTCTTGTAAGAAAGCGGCGCAAAGAACTTTCGTGATAGCTACGCTACTCCTCAGGCTCCGCAGTCCTCAGTCTTCGTGATTCCTTTTGGGTCGGGGTTCTCCGGGGCGCGTGGGGTAATACTCGCATTATACGCGCCCGGAAAGAATCCCCGGCCCAAAGAAGAGTCCGAGAGTTGGGCCGCCGGCAGTTTTAGGATGCGTTAGCATCCGTCGAAAGTCTTTTTGGTTCTTTTTCTTCAGAAAAAGAACAGTACCCTCTAGGGCAATAAACGAACAAGATAGTACAATTCAATTAAATAGAAGCAAGGGGGCTCTGCCGCTGCTTCCGACGCTTTCGGGTGAATCGGGAGGGGAGGAAAGTCCGGGCAACACAGGGCACCGCACTGGTGAAACTGCCAGACGGGCGCGAGCTCGTGCAGATCGTAACAGAAAACGACCGCCGCTATCCGTAAAGGACAGCGGTAAGGGTGAAAAGGCGGGGTAAGAGCCCACCGGTGCCGACGGCGACGCCGGCAGCCGTACGAACTGCGGGTTGCAAGACCATGTACACCGACGCCGAGACGCATCGCGCGTTTCCGAAGGGCTGCCCGTCCGAGTCGGGGGGTAGGTTGCTGACGATCCGGCGGGAGACCGCCGGGCTGGATAAATGGCAGAGGCTTTTCAGAGCGGGTAAGCGCACTCGCGCAGTGCCGCCGCGAAAAGTACAGAACCCGGCTTATACCCCTTGCTTTTTTATTTTTTACTATCTTTATGGCATAACAACACCACTTGCCGATGAGATAAACCTCTCTTTTGTAAGACATACATAAAAGCGTTTAGCTTACTTTTTGCTATCCAAAATCGCCAATTTTAGAAGCAACCAAAAGTAAAGCGGTAACGCTCACGTGGCGACACGTGGGCTTTACTTATTTGGTTGCACGGTGTTTGGCGATACCTGGATAGCAAATAAGATTCAAGGCCCACGCTTTTTGTTTGTATACGTTCCTTTTTACTCACCAAAACAAACAAAAAAGCCATGAGAAAAATTCTGGTACTGTTGAGTTTGGGCCTCATCGCCCTGAACGGCTGTAAAAAAGACTCGACTCCGTCGTTGGTCGAAAACACCGTTTTGCCGCCTGCCACCGAAACATTCGCGCCGGGAGCAGCGGTAACTATCAAAGGATCGGGCTTCACCGCTGCGGACGAAATTTGGTTCCGCGCTCAGACCAAAGCCACGGACGACATTCAGGCTACGGTCACCAAACAGACTGCCACCGAAATTACCTTTATCATCCCACAGAGACTTCCGGCGGGCGAACAGACCGTTCTGCTCAAACGCGACGACCGGGAGATGCCCCTCGGCAAAATTACCGTAGCCGAACCCTCCTCCGCCGCCAAACTCTACGGTATCGGCTCGTCCGATGACGGTAACACCACTGTGTTTTGGGAAATCGACAAAACAACGGGAAAACTGACCGAAATCATATCCATCCCCGGCAATCAATATACACAGTGGGAGTCTTTGGTCACAGATCCAACCAGTGATCTGATATATTGCAATAAGAGCTTCGAAGATCCAGAGAACGACTTTGCAGAACAATCGGAACTGTACCGAATAGACCCCGACAAGAAAACCATAGAAAAAGTCGGATTACTGACCGACCAGGAAGACACCCATTACTCGCTGTGCCTGATCGACGATCGATTGCACGCACTGATCGATCAAAAAACCAATGAGGAAGAACATCACGAAATCTTGTTTTCATTGGTTTCCATCGATCCGAATACAGCGGCACAGACCAGTGTAGCCGACTTCGGTTCGTTGCAGGAAGCCTTGGGATTATCGAACTTGATCAACATCGACACGGAAAGAGACCTTCATCCCTTAGTATACGATCCGATTTCGAAAAGCCTGATCGTTCCGATCTGGATCGAAGAAGAAGACGCTGACGTCGTTCAATTGACCCAACTGAACATCGCAGATAAAAAAATTATCCCCGGTGAAAAAAGCCTCGAATACTTCATTCCGTTCCTGATGGACAATGAAGTTTATGGAGCATTCTATACGGAGAACCGTCAAAGCATCGATTTTCGTGCGATCAACACCGAATCATTAACCATAGGGAGTTCAATCGGACAAGCAACACTCTCCGGCAACGATCAATTCGGTGATGAAGACGCCTGGCATTACGACGCAGCAACGGGAACAGGGTATTGTATCGTTTGGAAAGCGTTCACCACGAACGAACACAGCGCACTCGGCACTTATCACTTCAATTCCAAAGAGTTCAAGGAAGCAGCAGAATATTCAGAGGAGATAGAGTTGTGGTGGTTGTGTAATTGATCGAATCATGGCTTTATAACGAGTCCGACGACCTGACTGCCAGAAAAACAAGCGGCTCGCCTTTTCTCTTACACGTAGAAAAGACGAGCCGCTGCTCTTTATAACCACCTTAGCGCCTCAGAACCGCGACAGCATCGGATAGTCCAGCGAAAAGTGCAGCCCCACACTCTCCTTGAGCTGCTGCGCCTGCTTGATGATCAGATAAGCCACCGCAATCATGTTCCGCAACTCGCACAACGTCTTCGACAACGTCGAACGCCGGTAGAGGTGCTCCGTCTCCTCGTAAATGATCTGCAAGCGGTGCATCGCCCGCTCCAACCGGATGTTCGACCGCACGATCCCCACATAGTTCGACATGATCTGCTGCACCTCCTTGAGACTCTGCGTGATGAGCACCATCTCCTCCGGATGCGACGTCCCTTTGTAGTCCCAGTCCGGCAGCCCCTCCTGCAACGTCAAGCCGTCGAGTACCGCCAGCGAATGGCGCGCCGCCTGTTCGGCATAGACCACCGCCTCGATCAGCGAGTTGGAGGCCAGCCGATTCGCTCCGTGCAGCCCCGTCGAAGCCGTTTCCCCGATCGCATAGAGCCGCTTAATGGAAGTCTCGCCATTCATATCCACCTTCACCCCTCCGCAACAGTAGTGCGCCGCCGGCACCACCGGAATGAAATCCCGCGTGATGTCGATCCCGATCGACAGACACTTCTTGTTGATATTCGGAAAGTGATCCCGCGTCAGTTCCGGATCCTTGTGCGTCACATCCAGGTAGACGAACTCATCCCCCCTGGTCTTGAGCTCATGGTCGATGCTCCGCGCCACCACATCCCGCGGCGCCAGCGACCCCATCGGATGGTATTTCTGCATGAACTCCTCGCCGTCCTGCGTCCGCAGAATCGCCCCGAAGCCGCGAATCGCCTCCGAAATCAGAAACGACGGCCGCTCGCCCGGATTATACAGCGACGTCGGGTGGAACTGGATGAACTCCATGTTCTCGATAATCCCCTTGGCCCGGTGCACCAGCGCGATGCCGTCCCCCGTCGCCCCCGCCGGATTGGTGGTCGTGTGGTAGACGTTGCCCGTCCCGCCCGTCGCCAGCACCGTCACTCGCGCACGCACCGTAAAAACCTCCTTCGTATCCAACTCCAGCACATACGCCCCGTAACACTCCGTCCCGGGAATCGACCGCTTCACCAACTTGCCCAAATGGTGCTGGGTCAGCAAATCGACGGCGAAATGCCGCTCCAGAATCTCGATGTTGGGATGTTCGCGCACCCGATCCACCAGCCGGTTTTCGATCTCGGCCCCCGTATAGTCCTTGTGGTGCAAAATCCGATGCTGCCGATGACCCCCTTCGCGCGCCAATTCGTACCGTTCCGGATCGTCCGCCCTACGATCGAAATCCACCCCCCATTCGATCAGCTGTTCGATCTGCCGCGGCGCGTTCCGCACCACCAGCTCCACCACCTCCCGGTTATTCTTGTGCGAACCGCAGACCATCGTGTCCTCGATATGCTGTTCGAAATCGTCCGGCGCATAGGTCACGCTGGCGATCCCCCCCTGCGCATGATAGGTATTGGTATCGTCCAGCCGGCTTTTGGTCACGAGCAGCACCCGCCCGCGGTCGGCCACCTTCAAGGCATAGCTCAGCCCGGCCACGCCGGAACCGATCACCAAAAAATCGCACTCTCTGTTCATTATATAACTAAGGTAAATCTTTCGTTTAGGAACGGGTAAAGTTACGCATTATCGGCGGAAATATCTGCCTATATTTGCAGCGTGTTTGACCGGCTGCGACGAATTTTAATTCCCGATTCCCCGAAAACTTATTAATTTTGTGACTGCAATTCGGAAATCATGAATCGAAACTCGGAACCCATCCGCCAAAGCGCCACCATTGTCCGCGTCGACGAGACGGAGGTCGAGGTCGAAGTGTGCCGACCGGAGGCGTGTGCGGCGTGCAAGGCCCGGAGCGTGTGCAGCGAGGGGGGATCGGCGGAAGGCGGCGGACGACGGATGACCCTCGCGAACGACGGACAGGGATATACGGTCGGAGAACGGGTGACGTTGGTGATGCGGCGTTCGGCGGGATTCAAGGCGGTCATAATCGCCTATTTCATTCCGGTCTGCCTGATCGTGGCCGCCCTGCTGGTCTTCCAGCAGACCGAGGTGCGGGAGACGGTCGCCGGATTGGTCACACTCGGAATCGTCGGAATTTATTACCTGGTTGTCAGACTCTTTCGAACGAAACTGAAAGGAGAGATGACCATTGAAATCGAAAAAGAAATCGAACGATAATTAGACATGGATGGAACGTTGATTTACACCTGGACCGTCGTTATTCTGGTAGGTCTGGGTCTGGTAGCGGCCGTGGTGCTCTACTTCGTGGCGCAGAAATTCAAAGTGTACGAAGACCCGCGGATCGACCAGGTCGAAGCGATGCTGCCGGGGGCCAATTGCGGCGGATGCGGATTTCCCGGTTGCCGCGGGATGGCCGAAGCGCTGGTCAAAAACGACGATATTGCGTCGCTCTACTGTCCGGTAGGCGGGGCGAGTACGATGCAGGCCATCGCGGAATTTCTCGGCAAAGCAGTGGCGGAAAAGGAACCGATGGTGGCTGTCGTGCGGTGCGGAGGGACGTTCTGCAACCGGGCCCGGATCAATACGTTCGACGGGGCGCGGTCGTGTGCGGTCGAGGCTTCGCTGTATGGCGGAGAGACGGGCTGTACCTTCGGCTGCCTCGGGAACGGCGACTGTACGCGCGTTTGCAACTTCGACGCCATCCACATGAATCCGGAGACGGGGCTGCCGGAGGTCGACGAAGAGAAATGTACGGCGTGCGGGGCATGCGTAAAGGCTTGCCCGAAGCACATCATCGAGCTGCGCAAGAAGGGGCTGAAGGGGAGACGCGTTTATGTCAATTGCGTCAATCAGGATAAAGGAGCGGTTACGCGGAAGGCTTGCGCCGTGGGGTGTATCGGCTGCGGCAAGTGCGTGAAAACCTGCCCGTTCGAAGCGATTACCTTGGAAAACAATTTAGCTTATATCGATCCGGCCAAATGTCGGCTGTGTCGGAAATGCGTGGCCGTTTGTCCGACGGGAGCGATTGTGGAAGTCGGCTTCCCGGCGCGCAAACCGGAAACGGACACAGCGGCGGCTGCGACAACTCAGGAAACCAAAACGGCTGCGGAAGGAGGCGAACAACATGCTTAAGACTTTCAGACTGGGTGGCGTTCACCCGCACGACTATAAAATCAGCCGCGACGCGGCGATTCGGGTATTCGACGTGCCGGCGTCGGTGACGATCCCGCTCGGGCAGCATATCGGCGCGCCGGCCACGGCGACGGTGCAGAAGGGGGATAAAGTACGCGTGGGAGATGTGATCGGAACGGCGACAGGATTCGTGTCGGCCAATATCCACTCTTCCGTATCGGGAACGGTGACGAGTGTGGATACGGTTCCGGACGGAGCCAATTTGCGGAAGCTTTCCGTTACGATTGCGGTGGAAGGAGACGAATGGAATCCGGAGATCGACCGGACGGATACTTTAATAAAGGAGTGTACGCTGGAGCCGAAAGAGATTATCGCACGGATTGCTGCGGCGGGGATCGTAGGGCTGGGGGGCGCTACGTTTCCGACCCAGGTCAAACTGTCGGTGCCGCCGGGGAAGGTGGCTGAGGCGCTTATTATCAATGGGGTAGAGTGCGAACCGTACCTGACGGCGGACTACCGGCTGATGATGGAGCGGGGCGAAGAACTTCTGGTGGGGTGCGAAATTCTGATGCGGGCGTTGGGGGTAGAGGAGTGCTATATCGGGATCGAAAACAATAAGCCGGAGGCGATCAAGCACCTGAACGATATTCTCGCCGGCGGATCGTATCATAAGGGGATTCGCGTGGTTCCGTTGAAGATGCGCTATCCGCAGGGGGGCGAGAAGCAGTTGATCGCGGCTATCATGAAGCGGGAAGTGCCGAGCGGGGCGCTGCCGATCGATGTCGGTGCGGTGGTACAGAATGTGGGGACGACTTATGCGGTGTATCAGGCGGTACAGAAACGGCGTCCGATTGTCGACCGGGTGGTTACCGTTACGGGGAAATCGCTGGCTCGTCCGTCGAACTTGCTGGTGCGGATCGGGACACCGATCTCCTCGCTCATCGAAGCGTGCGGCGGGATGCCTGAGGATACGGGCAAGGTGATCAACGGGGGGCCGATGATGGGACGCGCCATGGCCAATATCGAAGCGCCGGTTACCAAAGGGACTTCGGGTGTGCTGCTGATGGACGAAAAATCTTCGGTGCGCGGTACCGAAATGCCGTGCATCAGCTGCGCCAAGTGCGTAGACGTTTGTCCGATGGGCCTGGAACCGTACCTGATCTCGAAACTCTCGCGACTCGGACGGTATGACCGGCTCGAACGGGAACGCACGGCGGATTGCATCGAATGCGGCTGTTGTTCGTTCACCTGTCCGTCGAATTTGCCCCTTCTGGACTACATCCGTCTGGGAAAAGCGGAAACCATGAAACTCATTCGTGCCCGACAGGCGCAGGCCAAATAAAGAATTTTCATCCTCATGAGTAATAGAATCGTAGCTCCTTCGCCCCATCTTCACGGGGACTTTTCCACCCCGCGGATCATGCGGGACGTGGTGATCGCTTTGGTGCCGGCATTCGCATTTTCGGTATTCGTCTACGGCGGGTCGGCCCTTTTCGTCACCGGAATCGCCATCTGTTCTTGTATGCTGTTCGAATGGCTGATCGACCGCTTCATGCTGGGCCGTTCGTCCACGTTGGGCGACTGGTCTGCGGTGGTGACCGGTACCTTGCTGGCTTTCAACCTGCCGGCCACGATCTCGCCGTGGCTCATTATGCTCGGCGCGCTGGTAGCGATCGGCATCGGTAAGATGTCGTTCGGCGGCCTCGGTCGGAACCTGTTCAATCCGGCGCTGGTGGGACGGGTATTCCTCCTGATTTCGTTTCCGGTGCAGATGACCCTGTTTCCGGATACGCCGGGAGTCGATGCCATTACAGGGGCTACGCCGCTAGCCTTCGTCAAGGAGGCTTTGAAGACGGGGACAGCGGTGACCGAAATCATGCCGAATATCGACCTCGGAGGGATGCTCCTCGGGTTTAAGGACGGATCGATGGGGGAGATCGGAGCCGTGGCATTGCTGCTGGGCGGGATTTATCTCCTGATCCGGCGGGTGATTACCTGGCGCATTCCGGTGTTCGTACTGGGCAGTATGCTGGTATTCGCAGCTATTCTGTGGCTGGTCGACCCGACCAAGTATATCAACCCGCTGTTTCATGTTTTTGCAGGCGGGGCGATGCTGGGGGCGATCTTTATGGCCACCGACTACGTCACCTCGCCGATGACGAAAGGCGGACAGACCATTTTTGCCATAGGTATCGGCGTGATTACCATCCTGATCCGCGTATGGGGGGCTTATCCAGAAGGGATTTCGTTCGCCATCCTGATTATGAACGCCACCGTTCCGCTCATCAATATGTACGCGAAACCCAGTCGTTTCGGCGGCAGCAACGCTAAAAAGAAGTAGAGCCATGCAAAGTTCACTCAAGAATATGGTGATCGTGCTGGGTACCATTACGTTGGTGGCCAGCGCCGCAGTCGGAGGCATCTACCTCCTGACCAAAGAGCCGATCGAAGCGGCACAGCAAAAGAAAGTCAATGACGCGATCGCACAAGTGCTGCCCGAGTTCGACAACCGACCGGCAGACAACGTTGTCGAAGTGGAAGTCGATGGAAAAATCGTGAAAATCTATCCGGCATCCAAGGATGAGAATGCAGTAGGGTATGCCGTCGAAACCTTCTCGAAAAAGGGATTCGGCGGATTGATGACCTTGATGGTCGGCTTTCTTCCGGACGGGACGATTAAGGATATCTCGGTCATCTCGCACGCCGAGACGCCTGGATTGGGAGATAAGATTCAGAAATCCAAATCGAACTTCGCCGTCCAGTTTGAGGGAAAAAATCCGGAATCGTTTCGGCTCGCCGTGCGGAAGGACGGGGGAGATGTGGACGCCATCACGGCATCGACCATTTCGTCGAAAGCCTTTACTGATGCGGTGGAACGGGCATATCTCGTCTTGCAGGGATATTTGCAGGGCGATTCCGCAGAAGAGGCGGTAGAAGCCGTTTCGGGAGCGACGGCAACACACAACTATACGAACGACGAGCACAAACAGGAAGAGGGGAGGTAAGAGAAAGCCATGAACAAATTGCAACTGATTACCAAAGGGTTAATTAAAGAGAATCCGACATTCGTCCTGCTGTTGGGGATGTGCCCCACGTTGGGAACGACCACCTCGGCCATTAACGGGATGAGTATGGGACTCGCGACGATGTTCGTGCTCATTATGTCGAACATCGTGGTATCGCTGGTGAAAAACGTAATTCCGGCGAAGGTGCGGATACCGAGTTTCATCGTCATCATCGCTTCGTTCGTGACCGTCGTACAGCTTGTCATGCAGGCTTATGTACCCGATTTGTACAACACCTTGGGGGTATTTATTCCGCTGATCGTGGTGAACTGCATTATTCTGGGGCGGGCCGAAGCCTTCGCCTCGAAACACGGACCTTTCGCCTCAATGCTCGACGGGCTGGGGATCGGTTTGGGCTTCACCTGCTCGCTGACCTTGCTGGGGATTGTGCGCGAGGTGTTGGGCGCAGGCTCGGTGTTCGGAGCCAAATTCCTGCCGGCGGGGACGGACGGAATCCTGATCTTCGTTCTCGCACCGGGAGCGTTTATCGCGTTGGGATACCTCCTCGTACTCTTCAACAAATTCACCGCCCGGCTGCGGTAATCGGCGGCTCTCTTATTCTCTTTGATTCGGAAAAACGACTATGGAATATTTCGTAATCATCATCAGCGCGATCTTCGTCAACAACATCGTGCTGGCGCAATTCTTGGGGATCTGCCCGTTCCTGGGCGTCTCGAACAAAGTCTCCACCTCGATGGGGATGGGGATGGCCGTGACCTTCGTCATGACCATCGCATCGTTGGTGGCTTATGTCCTGCAATACGGCGTGCTGGTTCCGCTGGGGATCGAATACATGCAGACCATCGTCTTCATTCTGGTGATCGCCGCGTTGGTGCAGATGGTGGAAATCGTGCTCAAAAAGGTGAGTCCGGCCTTGTATCAGGCGCTGGGGATTTTCCTGCCTTTGATTACGACGAACTGTGCCGTGCTCGGGGTGGCTATTTTGCTGGTACAAAAAGAGTTCAACCTGGCACAGAGCGTGGTTTTCTCGGCGGCGACCGCTTTGGGATTTACACTGGCTTTGGTACTGTTCGCCGGACTGCGCGAAAAGCTCGAACTGACCGACGTGCCGAAAGCATTCAAAGGGGTGCCGATCGCTTTGATTGTAGCCGGGATTTTGGCCATGGCTTTCATGGGCTTCTCGGGGCTGGTGTAGACACTTTTTTAGCAGGGAGAAGTACTCTCCTCTCGCTTTCGTTTGCCAATCCCTATTCCACCGAGTTGGTTCGCGGAGGAATAGGGATTATTGCATCTTCCCGCCCCGGGCTACCGCCCGCGGGAGACGGGCGAGCTGAGCGGCGTCGGCAGCTACGGGTACAGTCAGTCATCATGGACGAACGGTCATAACGGCGTATGGTTAGAATTTCGTCCCACACTGCTTGATCCCAGCTTCACGTTCAGCCGCGCCTACGGTCTTCCGTTGCGTTGCCTCTCGGAATAAACGGGAGTGTTATACACGCAAAAATCAAAAAATACCCTACCTTTATTCCCGTATTCCCGGACACAACCCGCACAAGCGAATCGGCGTACGCATACTTCCGTGTCGGCACCCGATGAGGTCGCCCAACGAAACCATTCAATGAATTAGCCCTATGGATCTCTTTTTGATTATTCTCGCCTTTATTATTCTGCTGCTTGGTCTGATCGGATCGATCGTGCCGGCTCTTCCCGGCGTACCGCTGGCCTATCTGAGCCTCTGGATCGGACGGTGGAGCGGCTATACGCCTTTCAGCGACAACTTCATGCTCATTATGACCGGCGTCTGTCTGGTCGTTTTCTTGGCGGACTACTTTTTACCTCCGCTGATCCTGAAACGCGCCGGAGGCAGCAGTGCCGCGACCTGGGGTTCGATTATCGGGATGATTCTCGGCCTGTTTTTTCTGCCCATCGGGATGCTGTTCGGCATGATACTGGGCGCTTTTCTGGGTGAACTGTGGTACGCGAAAAAATCGGGCGGCGCAGCCTTGAAAGCTGCTGTCGGCACTTTCATCGGTTTTTTGCTTGGTACAGGGCTGAAACTGTTGCTCTGCTTCTACATCCTCTACCGGATGGTGGTCGCTCTCACGGCATAAAGAAATATGAAAGTTGTCTCTCTATCGCCCCAATAAGCCATATAATATGACATTTCGTTCGGTAACAAGAAACCACATTACATGCGCAATAGTAGAAAGTGATTCCGTAGTCATCACAGATGCCCAATCGGCACTTGACTTATTAATGACCGCACAATATGAAGTAGGAACAAAGAACATCGTGATAGATAAAAAGTTGATTACGGAAGACTTCTTTGTCCTCAGCAGTGGCATTGCAGGAGAAATCTTGCAGAAATATATAAATTACGGGGGAAGGATTGCAGTCTATGGTGATTATTCACACTATACAAGCCAACCGCTGAGAGATTTCATTTATGAGAGCAATAAAGGGAAAGATGTTATTTTCATAGACACGAAGGAAGCTGCGGTGAATATGTTAACGAAAGGAAAACAGGGAGTCCTGAAGACAAACGCCTCGAAAGGTAAATAATATTTTAGTTCAGGCCTCATACTTAAAATCCCCCCACGAGTTAAACTCCTACTTTATTTTTAAGACCGATCAGCATGATATCCACAACGAAAAACCTAAGATTTTTTCCATCTGGGATTACTTCTCCATTATAAACTTCTGAATCGCTTTTTTACTCCAGCCATTCTGCTCAACCCGAATCTTACTGATATTCAAGTCTACCAAATCTTTTACATGTAAACCGGATTGATCAACGTCACATTCACGACAGTACCATCCGGATATTCAATATGCATCCGAGGATTCGTTGCATA